>JALWLO010000066.1:21836-48922 GCA_027084135.1 Campylobacterales bacterium
ATACCAGAAAAATCGATAGTTCCACATAGCCGGTTCAGCATCATCTTTTGGGATGAGAGCGGTACCTTTGGCTACTATGGCTCGTTGTAGCCACTCCATAGGTCTTAAGAGATTATTTTCAGGTGAGAGGATAGATGAAAGAGTAGCTCTATAAAAAAGAAGGACATTACCTACGGCATAGTACTCTTTTGCATCCAAATAAGCATGTTTTTCATTAACCCATTGATATCGCTCTTTTAACCAGTATGCAGAATTTATCATAAGCAGTCCAATAAAAAAAAGCATAATCGTTCGTTTCGTTCCTACGATAAAGATACTTTTGGGAGGGATAAATATATCTTTAACTCCATTGATAAACCACCCTTTTGAACTCTTTCTATTTTTTATGAATATATAAATCATCCAGATAACAAACCACACAATCCCTGCAGCAGGTATAAGTCCAACTAGCTTAAAAATTGTCACCAATAAAAACATAATAATGATAAAATTTCTTACTTTTGGGTTTATGTATCTAAAGACAAAGAGTGTGTATCTAACGACTACTGTTATAACATAGATGTAGATCATCAAAGTAATCACTATCAAAACTAAAAATACAAATGCACCCAAAAAAGAACTCATAAGATATTATCCTCTTTTACAAAGTAAATATTATTTAACTTACTATCGTTACCTTTGTATGCTTCTGTAGGTTTAATTTGGTTATTTATGGTGGATTTGCGGTAAAAAGGGTTGTAGTATTTCAAATCAACACTCCTGTATTGTGATATGATTAGTACTAAATAAAGGATACTTTAGTACTAATCATGTTATTTTTATATTTAGTACTAAATAGTTGTTTTACTAAAATATATTGAAGCAGTTGTTTTAAAAAGCAGTTTCATCCACACAAGTAGCTATCAAAAATCTCTTTGACATACTTCTCAAAATCGACAAGATGATTTTCAACAACAGCTATAACTATATCTATATTTAGATTTTTATCATCATATTATCGCTTATAAACAGGCTCGTAAATTTTTAAGTTATAGAGCTTTGGCTAAGCTCTTTTAGCTTGCTATCCTCTTTGATGCCACTAAGCTCGGAGAGTTCACTCGCTCTTTTGATCATATTTCCCCTTCCGGTTGAGAGCTTTTTAAAGGCACTCTCATAACTATCTACTGCTTTATGGAGAGAGGTTTCTATACTCTGCATATCTTGGATAAATGCGCTAAATTTTTGATACAACTCACCCGCTTTTTGGGTGATGATTTTGGCATTTTGGTTTTGATTGGTGATCCTCCAGCCGTTATCGATAACTCTTAGTACCGTGAGCAATGTGGTGGGTGAAACGATGATGATATCTCTTTTGTAAGCATACTCAAAGATATCAAACTCAGACTCCCAAAGAAGTGAAAATGCTCCCTCTATCGGTATAAACATCACTACAAAATCAAGGGAATTGATACCCTCAAGCTCATGGTATCTCTTTTTGGAGAGTGCTTCTATGTGTCTCTTTACAGAGCTAAAATATGCTCCCACTTCACTGTAGCCGTTATAGTAGGCTTCATAGGATTTTAAAGAGACTTTTGAGTCTATGATGACATCTCTATGTTGAGGAAGATGAACCACCGCATCGGGTATATATACCTTTTTATCACTGCCATTTAATCGCTTTTGAAGCTCATACTCCCTACCCTCTCTGAGTCCCGAACTCTCCAAAACTCTCTTTAGTACTAACTCTCCCCAGTTGCCTTGAAGCTTGTTGTCTCCTTTTAGAGCGGATGTGAGATTTTTGGCTTCTGTTGCGAGTTGGGTATTGAGCTTTTGGAGGTTTTTGATCTCATTTTTTAGAGAAAATCTCTCATTTGACTCATTTTGGTAGTAGCTCTCGATCCATCTATGAAACTCGTTAAGTTCACTTTTCAAATGACCGGCGACTTGATTGATCTTTTGAGAGCTCTTATCGACGCTCTGGTCTAAAACTCTCTGTGCGATATCTTCAAATCTTCTCTCTATGTTGCCATATAACTCCCTCTCTTTCTTTAGGGAGAAATTCTCAAGCTCTAAGATGCGGTTTTTCTCCCTCTCCTCTTTGACTCTCTCCTCAAGTGTTTTAGCGATCTTATAGATATGCTCAAATCTTCGACTGCTACCCTTATGATAAGCGTAAAAGTAGAGTAGAAAGAGAAAGAGTGCCGACAATCCGCCAAGTAGAAAATCTATAATACTATGATCAAAATTCATAAAACTACTCTAGCAAAGTTTCGAGAATTTGTCAAAAAATATTTCATTTTGAAATATCAAAAAGGCCAAATACTCTCAACTGCCTTACTACCCCAAGGCTTTCTCATACTCTCTCGGATATCCCCCTCGGTCTCATAGAGTATCTTCGCATCGGCGATATATTTGGAGTTGATCGTATTGTACTGATCGATATCGTCGCTTCTGATGATACCGGAGACTTTAACCATCTGCTTTACACCGTTTAGTAGAAGCTCCCTGCTTCCGTAAATAAAGTAGTTACCGTTATCAAGTACCTTCACCACCCTCGCCGTTATCGTTGTGTTGAACTTCTCATTTCGTTTGGTAGAGCCGGTGCCTACAAAGTTTTTAGTTGAGTTGGTTTTAAACCCAACATCGGTAATGCCGTTTAAATTTTTAAGAATTCCACCGCTAAAAACTCCACCGCCGAGCGAGTTTTGGGATGAGCCGGAGATCTTTTTATTTCCTACCGATATCTGCGAAGCACTCTCATTTATGACTACTGTTACGATATCATTGAGATGCATCGCCTTTTTATCGCTAAAGATAGGCTTTTGCCCTCTACCGTATAGCGTACCGTCATGGGCATAACATTTTTTAGATTTAGTACTAGCGTTTTGATTGAGATAGGGTGGTGGAGACATATCTATCTTGGGTGCCGCCGGGTGTGCACTACAACCTATAAAGCCAAATATATATACCGTTAGTACTAAATATAGTAAATTTTTCACCTATTTTTCCTATCAAATTACTTATGCTCTAAAAAGTGTGATACTCGAACAACATCTGCAGCGTAGCGGTCAAAATCTTTGATTTTGGGTACCACAGCGAAGCCGTTTGAGAGTATCACTATTTTTTAAAATTCCAATATCACATGAATTATTTATAGTAAATTATATCCAATATTTTTCATTTTCTCGCGCTATTATATAAAAATACAAAAACTTCCGCAACCGCTTTATAGAGATTTTCGGGGATTTGCGCATCCAGCTCGACCTTTGAGAGCATCTCAACCAAATCCTCATTTTTCTGTATCGGTAGTTCATGCTCTTTGGCTATCTTGATGATATTTTTAGCTACCTCTCCCTCACCCTTGGCGATAACTCTGGGAGCGGACTCCTTCTCCTTGTCAAACCTAAGCGCTACCGCCTTTTTTTTCTTATCACTCATATCTCTATATTAAACCCCATATTGATCTCTTCACTCACGCTATCACCGTAACTTAGCGCCGTTTTATCGCCCTCAAAATCAAATACCCTAAAATCCCTCACATTCAGTCCTAAATCATTTAGAGCACTCATCAACTCTCTTTTGTTTTGTTTGAGATCTACTCGAAATGCGTCATCTTGGCTGTAGAGATAGATATTGAGTTGATTTTCATCAAAAAGAGCAAGTCGTACCCTCACCTCCCCCTGCTTTTTGAGATTGAGATAGATATCGCAGTAGCTTATATCCTCATCCCCTTTTGCTATCTTTATACTCCCCTCCTCTAAAGCATCCCAGTAAAAGGGTACAAAAAGCGTTGCCGAATTTGTGAGAGATGAGACAAGTTGGTTGTAATCTATCTGAAGCAGTAGCTTATCGATATGACTATTGATCGCCTCCCTGTTTGGGATATCAAGCTTTGCAATCTCACTTGAAGCCTTTTGCAGAGTCGCTTTCAAATCCCCCTCGATAATATCTTTTATCAACAACTCTTTTGAGAGATTTTTAGGATTTGTAAAACGACTAAGCTCTTTAACGATATGTTGCATCTTATCCGCCCTGCTATCATCAACTCTTTTTAGTACTAAGTCTAACTCACTGATAGCTTTGGTAAGATTGCTCTTTAGATCTGAAGTTACAGTATCAGTTCTCTTGGAGGTGTCGATGAGAGTTGAGATATCCTTTAGTACTAAGGATAGATCCTTGGGTAACTCTTTATGAGCCAAGATGCTTTTGATATTACTTTGAAGCATATTTAACACTCTCTGTACGGAGCTCTCTTTGAGAGAGATATTTGGCTCATTGAAAAGCTTTTGCAAATCGTTTAATCTTCTCTCAAGAGTGCTTGTTAGCGTATGCAACTGCGTTTTTGGCAGATCACCACTCCCTTTAGTACTAAGCTCTTTGAGTAGGGTCTCTATCTTTTTTGCGACTGTTTCTCTTTGGGTTTGGGTGATCTCTTTTGGGCTATCTTTGAGGTTTGAGAGGATATCTTTGATACTATTTTTCATTTTTTCGTTGCTGCTTTTTTTTGCGATATTTTGCAATTCATTTAGACTCTTTTGAAGCTCCTCCTTCGGCTCTTTCACGCTTTTTAGCTTCGATTCTAAGAAGATGCCTGAATTTTTGATAGAGTTTTGGAGAGATTTTTGATCCAAATCCTTCACCTGAGTCAAAAACTTTTGAAAATCTTTCAGACTCTTAGGTAACTCTTTAATATCTTTAAGCTCTACCAGAAGCTTCTCAACGCCATTTGCGAAAGAGCCAAGCTTCCTCAGGGTTGGATTTTTTTGCAAAAGCTCTAATAAAAGCATATTTGACCTGCTCTTTGTCGCACCCTCTTTTAGGAGCGTATCAAGTATCGTTTTGAGATCTTTCCCCGCGCTAAACTTCTCTATCTCTTCAGGAGGAAGCTCTTTGAGTACTTCACCGAGCGCTTTGTTGCTATGTGGCAAGAGGATATTTAGAAGTTTTGTACTACTTACGGCGTTTATCATAATGCAAAGTATAACATGTATCTTATAAACCCAAAATTTGGGATAACCCCTAAAATTTATCGCATTTTGCTATAATAAGCACCAAAATTTTGGATTAAACCCAAATTTTGCATTAAAAGGATAGAGTATCACTTACACAATCATTCATACCATTCATCTTTATGCGGCGTTTATCTATGGAGGTTTTCTCTTTACCGATAATCTCTTTATGTCAAAGATGGGGCAAAGCTTAGAGGCTGATGAAGCGAAAAAGGCACGCGAAGCCATCATGAAGCATGTACGAAAGGTTGTCCCGCCTGCGCTTATCGTTACGGTACTAACCGGTATCTATATGTTTACGCAAGTTTTTGGAGAGATAGGTGAAGATGGTTTGAACAGATTTCAGATCCTTTTGAGTATCAAAGCCTTTTTGGGACTATGGCTAGGTATCCGCGGCTTTAACCAAGTCTATCTCAAGATAGATCCGCTCCTCTTTAAAAGCCACAAATTACCCTTTATATTTGTGATTATCATCATCGCACTTTCACAATTTATGCATATGTGAAATATCTAGAGTTTATTAAACCTTAGTTACCTCTAACTCTCAAACTTTACCATTCTTGTTACTTATAATAATAAATTATTAACCAAAAAAGCTATTTGGCAATATTTTATTTACTTTCTTAATAAATATTGCTAATTTTTTTATGTATATAAAAATTAAGGAGTTATCTATGTATAAAACAAAATTACTCACAATGAGTGCAGCACTAATAAGCATGCTGATACTAAGCGGTTGCGGTAGCAGTTCATCTAGAGATGGTGATAGTACTAACATTAGTACTAAAGAGATGAAAGAGCCTATCATGCCTACACCTACTAAGCTTGATAGAGCTAATTGGGACGGCGTGGGAGAGATTGTTTCCGGTCTTGCGATAGTTGCACAAGGGGAAAATCTCTCTTTTAAGGTAAGAGATAACCGTATTGCAGAGCACAACTATCAAACCCAGCAGATATTTATAGATAGTGATAACAATGCAAACACAGGTTATTCTCATAACAGACTCGGAAATATGGGAGCAGAGTATCTTATAGAGGGTAATAATCTATATAGCCATAGAGGTAACGGTTGGAGTTGGAGTTTTGTATCAAGAGTAAATACCAGAGTAATAGACGGTAATCAACTTGAAGTTGAATTTCCAAGAAATCTACTCCAAATGGCTAACTCTATCAGAGCCAAAGCAGTTTTAAGAGCCAGAAACTGGAGGGTAGCGGCTCAGACGGATATGGCTACATTTACTATCAACCGTCAAGATGATAACGATGGTGATAATAATAGTGGACTAAATATATCAAGAAATGGAAATAACTTAACTATAACCATAAACTCACCAACAGTAGCAAACCCTAACTTTGCAACTCAAGATATACTTATAGATACTGATAATAATCCTCATACAGGTTATTCTACAGCGAGGTTTAATTATATAGGTGCTGAATATCTTATCGAAGGTAATAGACTCTATAGCCATAGAGGTGGCGGTTGGAGATGGAACTATGTAGGTAGAGTTAGTAGAACTATAAATGGTCAAACTTTAACTGTTACTGCAAATACAGCAGATATGAATATAGGCAACAATATCAGAGCTACTGCTTCACTAAACAACAGACAATGGAGAGTTATGCAGAGGTTTGGGATTGGGAGTTTTGAGTTAAATGGTGGTAACAATCACAGACTCTCTCTCAGGGAGTACTCACAAATATTAACGGATGAAATTCGCCGCCCTGCCACAGCTATAGCATTTTCACCAGATCGTAACTATATCATGGTTGAAGTTAATGAACAGGAAACTTTATGGTATCATATTTATGATGTTAGAGGAGATGAACTTAGAGAGGTTGGTAGTGTAGATGATATGACTATGTTGCAAGATCATGGTACCAATATTTATCAAATAAGGTTCATAAATAATTCAACCGTAAAATATGTATTGGAAACTTATCCATTTGTTAACGGTCACTATATAAAACGGTATCAGATAGTAGAATACAACTTCCTTACAGGAGAAACACATAGAAGCGATATATCAAGTGCTCTTGATGAACAATCAGCTTCCATTGTTGCAATACCAAATGAAAATGATGCATTTATAGTATTAGGTCATTTAGCTGGTGCTCATATGGTATATTATACACATATTGAAGATGCTGAGCATGTAAGATTAAATTATAGAGACATAATCGATAGTGAAATGGAGGATGAAGAACTAGGTTGGACTTTTAGAAACTTTTTTATACATGGAGATATATTATCTTATCAACTAATATTTCATGACAGAGACAATAGTGATTTAATTTGGTGGATTGAGAATATCAGATACAATCTTTTAACACACCAAGAAATCTCAAGAGAAAGAATCCAAATCTACTAATAGTACTAAGCCCCTCCTATGGGGTTAGTACTAACCCTAACTAAAACTTCACACATCTGCTACCCCAAGTAACCACGCCCAAAAAAACTTTAAAATAAAGTAAACTTTTCTTGACTTAGTTCTTTACTTTAGCTAAATTTTATATACAAATAAAATACTTAAGGAATTTGATATGAAATCAACAAAATTAATAGGAATGAGTTTGGTGCTGATTGGAACCTTAGTTCTGAGCGGTTGTGGAAGTAGTTCTGTTAGAACTGATAACAGTAATAATCCTAACAATAGTACTAAAGAGATGAAAGAACCGACTATGCCTACACCTACAAAGCTTGATAGAGCAAACTGGGAAGGTGTTGAAGAGTTAACCGACGGTCTTGCGATAGTAGCTCAGGGTGATAATCTCTCTTTTAAGATAAGAGATAACCGCATAGAAGGACACAACTATCAAACCCAGCAGATATTTATAGATAGTGATAACAATGCAAACACAGGTTATTCTCATAACAGACTCGGAAATATGGGAGCAGAGTATCTTATAGAGGGTAATAATCTATATAGCCATAGAGGTAACGGTTGGAGTTGGAGTTTTGTATCAAGAGTAAATACCAGAGTAATAGACGGTAATCAACTTGAAGTTGAATTTCCAAGAAATCTACTCCAAATGGCTAACTCTATCAGAGCCAAAGCAGTTTTAAGAGCAAGAAACTGGAGAGTCGCGGCTCAGACAGATATGGCTACATTTAGTTTCGATCAACAAGATGGTAACGATGGTAGCGACTTCGAAGTATATGTTCCAAATGATGATTATCATGCGTTGGATATTCGAATAACATCTCCATTAATAACCGATGGTAACTTTTTTAACCAAGTCATACTTATAGATATTGATAACGATTCTCAAACAGGCTACTCTACAGCTAGATTTAACTATATAGGAGCTGAATACCTTGTAGAGGGAGATAGACTCTATAGCCATAGAGGTGGTGGCTGGAACTGGGAGTTTATGAGAAATATAGATAGAAGGATTGATGACCAGACTATTAGAGTAAATTTCTCAACTGACGCAACTATAAATTACCACTACAGAGCAACCGCTATATTAGTTGATAGGGATTGGAATGTTATTCAGAGATTTGATACTAAAGAGTCTTTGGATCTGTGGATACCGTGGTGGGTGGTGTTTCCTAACCCTACCCCAACTCCCTAGCCAAAAACTCACCGGTATAACTGCCGGTTTTTTGGTAGTTTTTGGCTAACTCTTTTGGGGTACCGGTGGCTATGATTTTGCCCCCTTTGACTCCGCCCTCCGGTCCCATGTCGATGATATAGTCGGCATTTTTGATCACATCCATATTGTGCTCTATCACCAAAACCGAATTTCCCATATCCACCAAGTGTTGAAGCACCTTTACAAGCCTATCGACATCGGCAAAGTGAAGTCCCGTTGTCGGCTCATCGAGGATATAGAGGGTATTTCCGGTATCGCTCTTGCTCAGCTCTTTGGAGAGCTTTATCCTCTGCGCCTCACCGCCGCTTAGCGTCGTGGCATTTTGCCCAAGGGTAATGTAACCCAGTCCCACCTGCTGAAGCGTTTCAAGTTTTTGTCTGATCTTCGGTACAGATTTGAAAAACTCCAACGCCTCATCGACACTCATCTCCAGCACATCGGCTATACTCTTTCCGCGATAGAGTACCTCAAGGGTTTGGGTGTTGTACCTCTTTCCGCCACACGCATCACACTTGACCATGATATCAGGCAAAAAGTGCATCTCTATCTTTATCTCACCCTCACCTTGACACTTCTCACACCTTCCGCCTTTGACATTGAAGCTAAATCGCCCCACTTTGTAGCCCCTAATCTCCGCCTCTTTTGTCTTGGCAAAGAGTGCTCTTATCTCATCCATCATACCGGTATAGGTTGCGGGATTGCTCCTTGGGGTTCTGCCGATGGGGCTTTGATCCAGATATATCACCTTATCAAGCTGCTCCAAGCCCTCTATCTCAACTCCCTCAACCTTTTTCACCTTTTTTGCCCTGTTTAGCATCTCTTTAGCTACCGGCATGAGGGTTTGGAGTATGAGTGAACTCTTACCGCTTCCACTGACACCCGTTATCGCCACAAAGTTTTTGAGAGGGATCTTTGCCGAGAGATTTATAAGGTTATTTATCGTAACACCCTTTATCTCAATAAAGCTCTTTTGAGGGCGATTTTTTTGATGCTCTATCTTTTTTTTGCCCTGCATATACCCTGCCGTTAAGGTATCTGCTTTTAAAAGCTGCTCTTTCGTACCGGCAAAGACCACTTCACCGCCATATTTACCCGCTCTTGGACCGATATCAACGATATAGTCAGCCGCTTTGATCGTCTCTTTGTCATGCTCTACAACGATCACGGAGTTTCCTCTCTTTTGAAGGTTTCTTAGCGTTCTGATGAGCTTTAGAGTATCCCTCTCATGAAGTCCGATACTCGGCTCATCAAGCACATACATCACACCGGTCAATCCGCTTCCTATCTGAGAAGATATCCGTATCCTCTGCGCCTCACCGCCTGAGATAGTACGAGCATCTCTGCCAAGCGTAATATATCCAAGCCCCACATCGACTAAGAAAAAGAGCCTCTCTCGTATCTCCTTTAGTATCGGCTCCGCTATCATCCTATTTTGCTCCGATAGGTACGAGAAGTTGCTCTCATCGGCAAAAAAGGCGTAACAGTCATCTATCGGCATATCGAGTATCTTATCTATCGTCTTATCAGCTACTCTAACAGCCAAACTCTCCTCTTTGAGTCTATATCCCCTACACCTATCGCACTTTTTTTCGCTCATATACTCGCTTAATTCTCGCTCATCCTTGATCATCTCATAAGCGATCTTTACAACTCCCTCAAACTTTCTAACAAGCTTGTGCCGCTTCCATGTAAACCTCGCCGGTTCCACTCCGCCGTGCAGTATCGCTTTTTTTTGGTGCTCTTCAAGCTCTTCAAAGGGCACATCGGTAGGGATATTGTTCGCTTCGCAAAAACCTTTGAGAAATTTGGCATAGTAGCTCTTGTTAAAGCCGTAAAATATCTTCACCGCCCCCTCATCGATACTGAGATGCTCATTAATCACCTTTGACATATCGATCGCATATCTGATACCAAGCCCGTCGCACACCAAACAGGCTCCCTTGGGTGAATTGAATGAAAAGCTAAGCGGCTCAAGCGGCTCAAACGAGATTTTACAATCAAAACAGGCAAAGTGCTCACTAAAATGTATATGAGAACTCTCCAATCCCACCTCTTCATAATTTACTACTTCAACTTCAAGCTCTCCATAACTCTCTTTGAGTGCTCTTTCGACATCTTCGGCTATTCTTTGGCGATTTTCATCTTTGACAACAACTCTATCAACCACAACCGAAATCGTATGCTTTTTGGTTTTGCTAAGCTCTATCTCCTCATCAAGTCTCACCATCACCCCGTCTATCATCGCTCTAACGAACCCCTTTTGGGTAAGCGACTCGATGAGATCGGCAAAAGTTCCCTTCTTCTCTCTCACAAGCGGTGCGGTTAGTACTAACTTAGATCCCATAGGAAGCTTTTGTACCTGCTCTATGATGTCACTCACACTCATCTGACTTATCGGTTTACCACACTTGTGGCAATGTTGCTTACCGACTCTGGCATAGAGAAGTCGTAGGTAGTCATAGATTTCGGTGATCGTTCCCACTGTTGATCTTGGATTTTTCGAGGTTGTCTTTTGATCTATGGCGATAGCGGGAGTTAAGCCCTCGATCTTATCGACATCGGGTTTGCCTATCCTATCCAAAAACTGCCTTGCGTACGAAGAGAGAGACTCTATGTACCTTCTCTGCCCCTCGGCATAGAGTGTATCAAAAGCCAAAGTACTCTTACCGCTTCCGCTGATACCCGTTATCACAACCAGTGAATTTTTGGGAATTTCAAGATCTATCGACTTTAGATTGTGCTCTCTTGCTCCGTAAACTTTTATCTTATCCAACTGCTACCCTCTTATTAATTTATTTACTATCAGTGCTAAAATGATGAAATTTAGTACTAAGATGAGATTTTTATGTTTTTTAGCTTCAGTTTTATGTGCGAAGTGAATACCGAGATAGACCCCGATAAGCGATGAGATACCGATGATAAGTCCATCTTTGAAATCGATATATCCGTATCTTGCCATACTCACCACTCCGGCAAATGAGGAAAATACCACAAAAAAGAGTGCGGTTGAGACGGCACTCTTGATATTATAGTGCAAAAATCCGACCATCACCGGAGTCAAAAGCAGTGCTCCACCGATACCTACACTGGTGGCAAACATCCCGATCAACACACCGATACCAAAAAAGAGTGCTCGATTTTCTATCGGCTTCTGATTACTCTCATGCGGTGCATGAAAAAAGCGGTATATCGCATAGAGTACCACCGCCAAAAATATCCAAGTAAGCGTTTTGGAGGAGAGGTGGTGGATGATAAAACCGCTAAAAGAGGAACCCACCAATCCTCCAAAACCAAAAAATATGGTACTACTTACCTGCAAAGTCCCCTTTTTGTAGTTTAGATACGATCCATACAGGGAGCTAAATAGCATCTGAACAACAGAGATACCGATAGCCGCTTTGATATCAAATCCAAAATAGAGAAGTATAGGAACAAGTATCGTTCCGCCACCCACTCCGAAAAACCCGGAGATCGCCCCCACTAAAATACCGACAAATATTAACTCAATCCCCAATTCAAATCCCTATATCTGCACATTTGCTAATCTTTTATTTTACAAAAAAGCTACTTAAGGGTATAATAAACCCAAAATTTGCATTAGTCATTGGCGCCGACACATCTGATACACTTTCTAATGCAAAATTTGGGTTAGACCTAACCGAAAGTGAGGCAGAGATGAGATTAGATATCGATCCGGAACTAGAAGAGAAGTATGATAAATTTGCCGATATTTCGATAGAACTTGTAACCGAGCTTGGTGTCACGACGCTGACAACCAGAGAGTTTCTCCAACTCAAAAAGGGCTCAGTCATCGATCTACAAAAACCGGCAGGTGAAAGTGTCGAGATATATGTCAACAATAAGATCATCGGAAAAGGCGAAGTGATGGTCTATGAGGATAACCTCGCCGTAAGGATCAATGAGATCCTAGATAGTGAAACCATCATCAAGTACTTCAAAAAAGAGCCGCATAGATGAGATGGATACCCTTAGTACTACTTTTAGTACTAAAGCTCTATGCCGCAAAAGTGGTCAATGAAGCGGTCTATGAAAGAGATGATAGAGTAGATATCATGCTCTCTTTTGATGCCCCATATACCGGTAAAATCATCCAAAAGAGAGACGGCAACGACACCCTTTTGGTACTCAAAAACTGCTCCATCGACAAGATAAAGATAAAACCGATAGAGTCCCCGATACTCCAAAAGATGCAACTTCTCCCCTATAAAGGCGATCTTTTGGTAAAGCTCACTTCAGATGAGGATTTTACCCTCCAAGCCTCTAAAACTGTCGATAACTACGGACTTAGACTAAGAATCAAACCAAAAGAGATAAATCCAAAAGAGGAGCTAAACGATCTCGTCATCAATGACGACACAAAAGCGATCACAACAAAAGATGATAGCTCCTTTTACAGCTCATTTATGAAAGTGATCCTAGTGCTAACGCTTTTGATCGCCCTACTCTACATCGTAAAATACTTTTTGCAAAACAGAGTGACAAACCTTGGCGGTGGCTGGCTCTTTTCAGAGAAAGAGAATTCCACGGCAAAGGGCTTTACAAAAAAGGAGAAGAGTAAGATACGCGTCGTTGAACAAAAGTTCTTAGACCCTAAAAACAGAGTCGTACTCATCAATTTTAGAGGAAGAGAGTACCTCCTGCTGCTAGGGGAGAGCAATATACTTCTAGATGACTATAAATCTGCTCAAAAGAGTCAAGAACTAAAGTTTGAAGGCTACTTGAAAGAGAATGAAGAGGCGTTAAAAGAGTTCATCACTCAAGGAACCAAGCTTGCTTCCTATAAAGATATGGCGGCAAAAGAGCATTGATTTTATGGTATAATGGTAAAAAAAGAGTGGGGAAATAGCATGCAAGATTCATTAAATCTTGAAGAGATGAAGATAGATGAAAAGTTTTTGATTATGGAGCAAATTTGGGAAAGCTTAAGCGCCAATGCTACGGAACAGGGTTTTACTCCCGAATGGCACCTTGATAAACTCTCAGATAGAGAAGAGAGGGTGCGAAAGGGAACCGCAACTTTTGATGATATATCCAAAGTAAAAGAGAGACTTCAAAAATTGGCTAATGAAAATAAAAATCTTAGATGAAGCCGAAAATGATATAGCAAACGGCATCATTTTCTATGAAAAACAGAGTCCGGGACTTGGCAACTATTTTTTAGACTCTATCTTTTCTGACATAGAATCTTTAAGACTATATGCCGGAATTCATTTTAAGATAAACGGATACCATAGACTTCTCTCTAAACGCTTCCCTTTTGCGATATACTACAAAATCAAAAATCAAAGCGTTTACATTTATGCTGTGTTTGACTGCAGAAGAAATCCCACTTGGCTTGACAAACAACTCTCTAATCGAAGAGAGCATTAGTTATACAGCAAAATAGAGCGCCTCTTTATGATGCACGACAAGTGCCGATGTGGTCTGCTCCGGGTGCATCTGATAGGTTTCTCCAAGCTCTACTCCAAACTCTTCAGGATTTAAGAGATCAAATATCACCCTATTTTGCGACAAATCCGGGCAGGCGGCATAGCCAAATGAGTATCTTTTGCCGTGGTAGTTTTTCATCTTCACATCTCTTAGGTTTGGCTTCTCTTTATCGGTGATGCCAAGCTCTATACGGATCTGCTTGTGAAGTATCTCCGCCACCGCTTCGGCAAGTTCAACGCTGATGCCGTGGAGATGGTGATAATCCTTAAATCTCCCCTGCTCATATATCTCACTCTCCACCTCGCTAAATCTACTCCCCGCACTCGCAAGGGTAAAAGCCACTACATCGTGTCTATCACTCCTAAAGTAATCACTGAGCGCCCTATAGGGCTTTCGATGCTGTCTTGGAAACGCTAGTACATACTTCGCCCTCTCTCTCACCGCTTCAAGAGGCTCACGGTTTATCTCACTCTCACTACTCCAGCCCTCACTCTCCTCAAATATCAAAAGCTTATCGCCGTCGCTTCTGCACGGGTAGTATCCGTAGAGTGCCACAGGCTGAAAGATATCTTTTTGGAGGATCTTGGCTTTGAGTCTCTCAAAAAGAGGCCACATCTCCTCCTCCATGAACCTCTGCCGCTCCTCTTTGGATTTGCCTTTGTTGCTATATCCCCACCTTTGGGTAAAGAGTATCTTGTGATTGATCCACTCAAACGCCAAATCTTTGATATCACTCTTTAATACTCTCCTCCCCCAAAAGGGCGGATTTGGCACTTCGACGGGAGTCGGCATCTTGATCTGCGAAATCGGCGGAATAGCTACCGGTTTTTTCTCTTTGACCACTATCTCCTTCTCCTCACCTTCATCACCGCTTAGTTTGGTATCGAAGTTCCCCTCCTCTATCCTACTCATCGCCACGATACCGTCAAAGGCATCTCTACAGTAAAATATTGGACCATCATAAGCGGGGCGACAAAAATCATCCACAAACTTCTTCGTCAATGCCGCGCCGCCGAGTAGTACCGGCACCTTGATCCCTCTAGCTCTCATCTCTTTGAGGTTTTCTAGCATCACCGCCGTCGATTTGACCAAAAGTCCGCTCATTCCAATCGCATCCGCTTTATGCTCCTCAAGCTTTTGCAAAAATGTCTCAAGCTCCGCTTTAATACCGATATTTACTACCTTAAAGCCGTTATTTGTAAGAAGTATATCGACCAAGTTTTTCCCCACATCGTGGACATCCCCTTTTACGGTGCCTAGTACTAGCGTAGTTTGGGATGCCTTATCTTTTTTGGGTAAAAACTCATTGAGATAGTCCACACTCGCCTTCATCGTCTCAGCCGACTGGAGCACAAACGGAAGCTGCATCTCCCCCTTCCCAAAGAGTTCCCCCACCTCTTTCATCGCATCGATGAGTATCTCATTGATGATCACTTCCGGCTCTATCTCATCTTTTGCACTCTTTAAAAGCTCTAGCATCCTCTCTTTATCGCCGTCAAGCAGGAGTTTATGGATCTTCTCTCTAGTACTAAGCTTTTTAAACGCCTCATCTTCAGCACTCTTATCCACCGCTTCCACTTTGGAAAAGTGCTCGATAAATCGAAAAAGCGGATCTCCCTTTTCCCGTCTGTTAAAGAGTAGATCTTCACAAACCTCTCTATCTTCTTTTGAAATTTTATGCATAGGAAGGGTGTTTTTGACATTGACGATCGCCATCGTAAGTCCCGCTTCGATGCAGTGGTACAAAAAGACCGAGTTTAGATACTCTCTGGCATGTTTATCAAGCCCGAAAGAGATATTGGAGACTCCAAGCACAAAGCCTACTTCCGGGTGCATCCCCCTAAACTCTCTGATCGCCTCAATCGTCTCAATCGCCGCAGTATAATACTCCTCATCACCGCTTCCGACGGTAAAAGTGAGCAGATCAAAGACCAAATCTCTCGGATCAAGCCCATGCTTTTTGGTAGCCAGTTCGTATATCCTCTGGGCAACCGCTACCTTCTTCTCTTTGCTTTTCGCCATCCCCTCCTCATCAATGGTTAGACATACCAATGCCGTACCAAATCTTTTGGCAAGCCGGCAAATCGCGTCAAACTTCTCGATACCGTCCTCAAGATTGACTGAGTTGATGATAGGTCTGCCGCCCACACACTTTAAGCCTACCTCAAGCGCCTTAACTTGAGTGGAGTCTATCATCAGCGGCAGAGTTACTTTTTGGGAGTAGAGTGAAGCCAGTATCCGCATATCTTTACTCTCATCTCTACCGGCAAAACCGACACTTAGATCAAGCCCGTGCGCACCGCTTCGCACCTGCTCTTGAGCCACACTCAGTGTGCCGTCATAATTTTCCGCCAAAAGTAGCTCTCTAAAAGCTTTACTTCCGGTGGCATTACTCCTTTCACCTACCAAAAAGGGCGGCGGGGTTTGGATAAGCTCCCTGCTCTCAAACAGAGATGCCAAAGCTTTCGGTTGAGAACCGGTCGGGGCTTTGGGCACCTTTCCTTTCACCGCTTCGGCTAGCGCTTTGATGTGAGCCGGCGTCGTACCGCAACAGCCGCCCAAAAATGTCACGCCGTCATACTCCAAAAACTCTACCTGCTCTTTGGCAAACTCACTATCACTCATCGGATAGTAGGTAACGCCTCCTCTATTTTGCGGAAGTCCGGCATTTGCGTGGATCGATATAGGACGATTCCAAACAGAGCTTAACAGTTCGAGATGTTTTTTGACTTGCGTCGGTCCCGTTCCGCAGTTGAAACCGAGAGAGAGGATATCAAAGGGCTCCATGATGACGGCGATCGTTTTGGCATCGGTACCGATGAGCATCGTACCGCTTAACTCTATCGTAACTGAGACCATCACCGGTATCTCTCTATCCGCATCTTTTGCACTATCTTGGCAGGCGTGTAGAGCGGCTTTTATCTGAAGAGGGTCTTGGCAAGTCTCAAGCAAAAAGAGATCAGCCCCGCCCGCTATCAAGCCTCTTGCACTCTCTTTGTACCCTTCATACATCTCATCGTAGCTGATATGTCCAAGACTCGGTAGCTTAGTACCGGGACCCAAATCACCCAACACAAACCTCGGCTTCTCCTTAGTACTAAACTTTTCACACGCCTCTTTGGCTACTTTCGCTCCTTCGTAGGATAGCTCATATGCCCTATCGGCTATCTCAAAATCCTCCAAAACCCAAGGCAAAGCACCAAAGGTGTTGGTGGTGATGAGATCCGCTCCCGCTTCCAGATAGGCTTCGTGGATAGCTCTTATCTTTTTAGCTTGTACGACATTGAGTATCTCCGGACACCCCTCAACTCCACCCCAATCCTCTTTGGTGAGGCTTAAGTTCTGTATCTGGGTACCCATCGCTCCGTCGATGATCACAACCCGTTTTTTGATGATATCTTTTATACTTTCCAATGATACTCTTCTTTGCTTTTTTGGGTGATTTTACCATAAACTTCATATTTATACTTAGCAGTAACTATGAAAGCTCTATCTCTCCATTAAAGTTTTGTCTAATCGCCTCATAGAGTACGATCCCCACACTCACTGCAAGGTTTAAACTTCGACCCATCTTGCCCATAGGTATCGTGATTTTACCCTCTTCCCGTAAGTTCATCAACTCCATCGGAAGCCCCCTCGTCTCACTTCCAAAAATCAAAAAATCCCCCTCTTGATACTTGGCTTCAAAGTATGGCTTATCACTCTTTGTAGTACTAAAGAAAAATCTATCTAGATATTTGCTATTTTCCTCTAAAAAGGCTTCCAAACTCTCCCACACAACCAAATCTAAATGTTGCCAATAATCAAGCCCCGCTCGTCTCAAAGCTTTTTCACTTAGAGAAAAGCCTAGCGGCTTGATAAGGTGCAGTTTGGAGGAGGTATTGACGCAGATACGACCGATGGTGCCAGTATTTTGCGGAATGTCGGGGGTTACTAAGACGATGTTAAACATAGCCTTAGTATATCAAAGTTCATCTCAATTACCAATCAACCCGTTTAATACCCCTCTTTTTAGAGACATTGAGATCGACACCTTTTCCGACATCACCGTCACCGAGCCAATTGGAAGTATCCGGATAGAGCTCAACCGGAACTCTAAGACCGTTCAAGCTTCTAAAGTCTTTGATCTCATCAGGGATACCCGCTACAAAAATTTCACGCGCCGGAATCGTATCAGCATGTATGCTAATTATTATATCACTAGCTTTGGTAGCTTTTATGCCTTGCGTAAACATCATTTTAATCAACTCATTAGTTCCCGCCATAGTATAATAGGTATAGAGTGTCGGTTTTAAAGCAATATTTTTTACCCTAAACCACCTATAATCTGCACTAACTGATCTCTCTCCCATAAATGTCGTATAGTTTGATTTGTGGCACCCATTATCACTATTACAGTACAACTCATAGTAAACCGTTACATTCATATCGTGTCCGGCTCTACTTATTAGACCATTTGAGACAAAAGCTCTCGCATAAGCATAAGTTACATTTTTATCAAGTATTTTATCTCCGTCAACTCCAAAATTGTTGTATGCATATATATTCTTAAACTTCACTTTTATCGGGTTTAACGGTATATGACTAAATCTTTTAAAGTTAAATGAGACATTTTTTTCCGCGATACCGTTTTTAAATCTAGTCGCATTTAGCTCAGTTAAATTGATACTAAAATCGCTACTTGAACCGATAATCTCGTCAAAATCATCTCTCATCACTCCATCATCATTGATAACCATATTTACAGATGGGTTGTTTTCATTAACGATATCCATACTAAAGGTTAAAAATGTCTTCTTTGCATAACACTGCTTCGTATAGTTTTTCAAAATTGTACCCTTGCTACCTTTAGCCATAAGAGTAAAACGATATTTTGCACCCTTCCCGCTAGAGCTATAGAGGAGATAATCTCCACCTTGCGTATTTGTATAAGTGGCATTGATATCAAAGTGGCTAGGTGTAAATTTAATGACTTTTGACGCTGAAGCTATCAACCTCTCTTTAGGAGAGGTGTCATTCATATCTACGATAGCAAACTCTTTACCCAATCGTTCAGATATGGATATATTGACTTCTCCAATTTCATTATAGTTAAGGTTTGTAAGCTTGAGTATTCCGTTATCAAAGTTACCGTCATTTGGAATATTTAACTGTTTTCCATTTACAATACAGTTGACTTTCGTTTCAGTTGCGTTGATATCTAAATTTCTACTATACTCGTTATAACCGATACTGCCGTTTTCGACTCCATCTACGGCTGAGATAGTTAGGTTAAAGTCCTCTTCTGCTTCTACACTATTTACACTACTGATTGTAAATTTATCAGGTCTTATGGCAAACTTATCTGAGGAACAACTTGTCTGTTTTTTGCCATCTTTATCGATCCACAAAAATTGAACTTTTGCTCTTTTGATAGCATGGTCGATATTGAAAGTGAGGTAGGCACTCCCTTTTTCATCAAATGTAAACTCACTAAAGTCATCAAAATTCAAGTCCTCCGCCTCCATATTACAAAAAGCGCTAGGATCATCAGTATCTACTACTCTATAAGATGTTCTATTCATCTCCTCCGTAGTATCAAAAAAGCTCAACCAACCGTTTGCATTAATCTGATGTGCCTCTAAGATAAAGTTTTTATGCACTACTTTCGTTGTAATGTGTTTGCTACTGTTATTGATATCCCAAGCATCTATGCCGTTTGCATCATCATCTAAAATGGTTCCTATAGCCTCCTTATCGCTCTCTTTTGCAAAGATTAGGTCACTACTGCTACATGTGATCTTAAACTGCTCATCCTTTTCAGGTTTATAATCAGCCTTTATCGGTATCTTAATATCATAGCCACTCTTTTTATCTATATTGTTAAAGATAAAGTTATAACTGCTTTGGTAGGGATCAAAATCGGTGCTATCGGCTCCATTATTGAGAAAGACTATCTGACAACTTAAGCTAGCTGAAGTGATATTTCGATCACTATTGAGATGAAATTTGATATCGGTTGTACCGCCACTACCCTCATCGACACTCGCATTATCGATATCTACAACCGGTTGATCTCCCACAGGTGCCAGTGCACATCTCGCTCCGTCACCTGAGGTGTTAAATTGTAGATCACTAAAATATTTTGCTCTTGCTTTGTTATTATCTCGTCCTCTCCAAGGTTTTGAGAGATCTATCTTATAGACTTGACCAAAACCGAGACCTCGTTCTGCTTGATAGTTATTTTGAAAATAGAGATTACCAAACTTGTCAAAGTACTCATAGACACTATAGAGCTCTTGAGGAAAGATCCTTGTAAAAACGCTATCTCCGTCAAATTTGTGATACCAAAATTTGTTCTGATGGTTATTCTTATCTATAAACTCTAAATAATCACCGTCTTGAGATTTATAATAACTACTTGAAGGATATCTAGTATCATTGATACCGCTTACCCTATCATCAACATCTTTTGATACCGGATAGACTTCGCCTAGCTCCTCTATCTCCCCCTCATGTCCCTCATCGAGTCTGATTTTGATGAGTTGGTTGTTATATGAGTTGATGGTATAGAGTTGACCATCGATAGGGCTTATCGCAAAGTCGGCACTTCTAATAGGATCTTTGCCGTTATAGTTGATAGTGATCGGCGATAAGACCTTTGTGCTATTGAGATCTATTCGATGGATAGTCTCTAAATGATACTTTGTATAGTTGCCGTTGCTATTTTTCTCTGCACCCATATTTGCAAGATACATGATACCGTCAGTAGAGACATCTCCAAGGAAGAAGCGCACCGATAAGTTATCCCCTATCTCATTGGTGATATTTACAGGATAGACATTATACCGAGAGTCGATTTTGACTAAATGTGCATCCGGTCTATCATAGTCCCCGGTACCCGCTTCCGACATCCAACCGTAGATAAAACCGTCTTTCGGGTTGAAGCCTATCGCGTTGATACTATAGTTTCCTACATTATCGATCGTCTGATTAACAGTTCCCTTTATGAGATCAAAAAGTCTCACTTTTGAGTGATCGGCATCTTTGCTCTGGCTAGATATCAGGTAGGAGTCACTTCTACACTCAAACGGTCTTTCACACTCTACCTCATCTCTCTTTGCTCCGTTATAATCTTTATGCGTTTTTTCGTTCTCATAGATATGTTGGATTTGATCTTGCGTCAATGCACCGTTATAGACTTTTAGCTCATCGATGGAGCCATTTAACTTATAACCATCAGTATTAGGCGCACCGATATATAATGTTTGACTTATTTTATTGCGATTAGTACTAGGATTGTTTGCATTTATCTTTTGCAAAGTTTGTTTTTGACCATCGATATATAGTTGACATGAAGTTACATCTTTATTATGAAAAATTGCTACAATATGATGCCAATTATTTAAATCTATTTTATTTTCATCAACACCATACAAATCACCGCGCCAAGTATTAAATCCAAAACCATCTTTTGTAAACCATAAATTATAGTTACTATTACCCCAACTTAAGGGGATAACATTTTTGTTTTTAAACTTTATCCACATAGATACGGTTGTCTCAGCACCTTCAGTCGTATCTACTTCAGGTAAATCTAAGGTGATTTTTCCATTTTCAAAAGTTGCGGCTCTATTGATAATATCACTTGCCGTAGTCGTAACATCTCCTTCGCTCACTCCATTATGGTTGTTACCGCTACTATCTTTTACCTCGCCTATCGTACCATTATAGTCACACTCATCAAAGTGATAGTCGGCAATCATCTTGGCTTCTCCATATGGATGACCTTTACCGTAAATCGTTACATTATCAATATCATGAATATTACACCCTCCTCCGGTACCGGCAGTGAAGGCTAGTCTAAATTTTTCAGGTTTTGGACCTTGATGATATATTGAATCCATTGCATCAAAACGACTTATAACAATTTGAAAGGAATCGCTATCTTTTTGCTCTTTTCTTTGGAGCGTGATATAGAGATGTTGATCATCTGTACTATCGACTATCAAACGATATCTTCCGCTAAAATACCAATATGCGGCATCACTAGTTAAATCACCATTTTTATCAACTGATTTTCTAGCAACACTTTTAGATACTTGACTTTTAGCAAGCAAACGATATCCACTCGTTTCATCACCGCGAATTCCGATAGAGTTTGGCTCTTCATTTCCATCTATAACAATATTATATGTAGAACCGTTTATATCTCTTCTACCTTCATCATTGACAACAAAATTACCATACTCATCGATACCGATACCAAGCCATGCCTTTTGAAAACCTTCTTGAATATAGTATTCTTCGTTATTTTTAAGATATTTCATATTTGCATAACCAAGTGAACCGCCGTACGCTCCAACCCTCGGCTTCATCCCTGCAGATGAATCAAACAATACTATAGATAAACCGTCTGCACCCCATCTTCCGATCTCTTTATCAGCGCTTGGTAAAAAATTCTTATTATTACTACATCCTCCATACGCATAATAATCAAACTCTAGGATAAATTTATTATCTTTTGTCGGAAACTCATAATCAAGGGTAACGGCAGTACTTAAAGCGTGTTTTCTATTTGTTAAACGAAAACGACCAAATTTAATATACGGTTCAAAATCGCCGTTTGCTTTAAGTGTACGCCACTTACCGTCAAGCCCATTCTCAAAATCTATACTGTATAGCAGTTGATTACTACCGTTTTGTGCACCACCATATAATATCTGTGTAAAGATAAATAGCAAAACCGCAACAATTTTCTTCATAAAAAAAACCCCTAAAAGTAAAAGTATATACTAGTTAGATATAGTATCGACACTATTTAATGGGGGTTTACTTTTTATAATCAGAAGTGACAAGTAAAGAGTTGAGTAGTTCTATTTTTACACACATTAAATAGAGATTGAGCCCTACCAGCTCAATCTCTTTATCCCCCGTTTTTTAGATATATTGAGATCGACACCTTTTCCGACATCTCCACTACCTACCCAGCCTGATCTGTCCGGATAGAGCTCAACCGGTACTATTAAGTTTGTACTATTTTTAATATCTCTTATCTCTTTAGGTATCCATGCACTAAATATCTCTTTTGCCGGAATATCATCAGCATGTACACTGATCGTCGTTTGATCAGTTTTTGTTGCTCTCATACCCGGTGTATCATTTGATTTTTCAAGCTCTTCTCCTAGAATAGTCGGGTTAGGATTTAAGTAGTTATAAAAGAGTGGTTTAGTGGTCGGATTTCCAACCTCAAACCATCTATAATCGGCACTCACAGACCTGTCACCCAAAAAGCCATAATCACCTCCTCTACATCCGTCATCACTATTGCAAAAGAGTTCATAGTGAAGCGTTACATTCATATCGTGACCCGCTCTACTTATCAAACCGTTAGAAACAAACACTCTCGCATAAGCATACGTTACACTTTGATTCAAGCCAACACCGCCTGTTATCCCATCAATATCTATAACATTTGCATCCATAAAGTGCACATTTACTGGATTTAAAGCTACCAAAGGGTTTCGTTTAAAGTTAAATGCTACCCTTCTTGTTGCATTACCGTCTATGAACGCACTTTTAGGAATTATCAAGTTGCCGACTGTAAAAGATTGCAACTCACCTAAAGACTCTTCTGCACCGCCAATCTCTTTGGAATTATTTACATCATAAACCATCTCCATATGAGAGTTGTAACTATTGTTTACATCAAAATTGATCGTCAATATTGTTTTTTTAGCAAGACAATCTCTACTATAATTTTTTAGTGTAACATTATTTTCACCCTTAGCTATAACATTAAAGTGAAAAGCCGCACCTAAATTGTCTTCGCTATAGAGAATATAACCGTCATCAACTCCAGTAGTCTGCTCATTTTTATAGAGTTTAGAGATCTCAAAGTGATCAGGTATAAATGCTATGTTAGCATAATCAGAAGTGATAAACCTCTCATCACCTGTATCGTTGGCATCTATCTTAGCAAACTCACTACCGTTTACCTCCGATATATGCACCCTTATATGACCTACATCACTATAACGAACCTTTTGTATCAAGACTCCGTTACTAAAGTGTCCACTATTTGGATCAGGAACAAAACTACCTGCATTACAACCTGCTATGGTCTCATTGAAATCGATCTTAAAGGAACTATTGGACTCATTGTAGTTGATACTATTTGCACCATTTGCACCGTAACCTTTGGCAAATATCGTTAGATTGAAGTCGCTACCCGCTTTGATCTGATTTTGCTGTCTTATTTCAAACCTATCCGGTCTAACGGCAAAGTGATCTTGTGAACAAGATGTATGCCAATTTCCAAGTCTATTATCTCTCCAAACAAATTGCACTCTCAAATCTTTGGAGGCTTTGGAGTATTTGAAGTTAAAATTTACACTCTTGTTGCCATCCGGTACCCTAAAGAGTCTAAAGCCACTCGTATTGAGTTCAGAGAGGCTTTTTGCACACTCACTCGCATTGACCAATCTCACGGCAGTTGAAGATGCGTTGAAGTCTCGTATATCTGTAGGGTTTAGACTCGATAATGTTAGGGTAAAGTTTTGATCAACGATTTTTGTCTTGATCTTTCTCTTGGTGAGGTCAGGATCGCTCTCATCGGGATCAAATGCGGTAAAATCTGCCGTATCATCATCTTTGATGATAACCTCTAATTTCTCGACGACACCGTTTTCAAATCTTCCAATATCCTTATCATTCGTATCGACGCCAAAGAGATAGAAGAAGTTCTCATCTCTCTCGATCTCACTATCATCATAGATATCACTCGTACTAAAGGTAACTCTATCGCTACCTGCCGGGAAAGTCAATGACCTAGGCTCTCTATCCTTATAATCCAATCCGCGCGTCGCACTACCCTTATCCGGCACTTGACCGAAAATGATATGGACATCGCTGTCGAGTGTTTTGGACGCGGTAATGGTCACATTGATATCTCGACCATTTGTACCATCTGCATTTGGCGTGCTACTGTTGGTCTCCCATAATGTTACCTTTTGCTTCTCAAGATGAAAGAGTATCTTATCGGTTATAGGAGCCAAGGCACATCTCGCTCCGTCACCGGAACTTATATCTACATTACTAAAATAGGTAGCATGCGCTTTGGTATCGTCTTGTCCCGTCCACGGATGAGAAAGATCGATTTTGTAGATAGATTTATTTCCGTTACTTGCAGTCGTATCAAAGTAGAAGTTTCCGTCTCTATCAAAAAATGTCGCAACCGCATAAGCATCATATAGCCCTGTATCTCCTAGCTCCTCAACCGTTCCGACATTTGCACCTTCAAGTCTGATACGGATAAGTTGTCCATTTTCTCCATTTAGCATATAGAGTTGGTTATCTACAGGATTTATCGCAAAATCTGAACCTCTCACACCCTCAACCTCATCAGGATAGGTGAGTGTTATCTTGCCAAGATATCGACTACTATTTAGATCCACCATATGTATCTCTTGAAGTGTATCATTATTTAACGGTTGATGCCTATTGGCAAGGTAAAAGATCCCATCTTTAGAGATATCCCCAAGGTAAAATCTGGTTTTTGGCAGACTTTCATTGTCATCATTAGCTGCAATAGAGACTCTTGTAGTTGTGTAATTTGCATCCACTCTGACAATATGTGGATCATAGCCGTCTTGATAGTTGCTACCCTCGCCATAGTTCCATCCGTATATGAAGTTATCCACAGGATTGTAACCGATAGCATTGATATGCGCATCTGAGAAGCTCTCTTTTGCCGTTGTGATATTTTCATCAGCTATATTCACTATCAACGCTTGAGTATAGTTTGCAGTTTGGTCGCTTGTAAAGACATAAGAGTTATAGTCACAAGTAAACGGCACCGGACACTCCGTTGCTTCTCTCTCACTTCCATCCCGATTTTTACCGCTATTTTCATTCAAATAGATCGTACTTATATTGCTATCACTTAAAGCACCGCTATAAAACTTAAGCTCATCCATCATGCCTTTGAGCTTATCTGGTTGATTATTGCTAAACATAGAGGCTACTATATCGGTACGACCTACCACATCACCTACAACAAGCTCTTTGCCGTCATCACTGATATTGCCAACTGTTGCATTACTATCTTTGGCTCCGTTGATATAGAGTGTTAAGCTATCTCCTTTCTTAACAACAGCTACATTTGTCCAGCCTGAAAGCGAACTGTTTGATGTAAGGGTGTCATTAGTACTAAACGCACCATCGTTATTTAGGTCTAACACTATCTTCTTATCTTGGGTAGCATAGATATCTATGCCTTTACTCATGACGCTCATATTGTTTGTTAGATTCTCATCTATTTTTAACCAAAATGATAGCGTAAAGTCATTTGTAAGGTTAAAATCAGGGTGGAGATTTCGTATGGTACTGTTACCGTCAAACTTCACGCCTCTACTTACAACACCCTCCATCGTCTTTATATGTCCGTAGGTTGTAGCATCACTATGACCTGCACTATCTTTCACCTCACCTTCCGTACCGTTATAATCACACGCGTCAAAACGATATTCGGCCATAATTTCCGCTTGAGGCTGTTGTTCTATGACTATTGCATTTGCACATCTTGCTCCGTCACCTGATGTATTAAATTGCAGATCACTAAAATATTTTGCTTTAGCTTTGTTGTTATCTCTACCACTCCATGGAGTTGAGAGATCTATCTTATAGACTTGACCAAAACCAAGACCTCGTTCTGCATTATAGTTATTTTGGAAATAGAGATTACCAAACTTGTCAAAGTACTCATAGACACTATAGAGCTCTTGAGGAAAGATCCTTGTAAAAACGCTATCACCGTCAAATTTGTGATACCACTGTTGCTGATCATTTTGATCAACAACATAAATATAATCCCCATCTTGGGATTTTTCTTTTGCCAAACTTAATTTAGCATCATCAAGTCCTGTTATCGTATCATCACTATCTTTTGATACCGGATAGACTTCGCCTAGCTCCTCTATCTCCCCCTCATGTCCCTCATCGAGTCTGATTTTGATGAGTTGGTTGTTATATGAGTTGATGGTATAGAGTTGACCATCGATAGGGCTT
>JALWLO010000067.1 GCA_027084135.1 Campylobacterales bacterium
TCTTTATACTAACACAAACCCATTACAATCTCTATCCCTGTAAGGTGATAGTGATTGTAAATGTATTATAGGAGGAGAGTGTATGAAGATAAAAAAACCGTTACTTTTAGTGGCTCTCTTATCCCAACTCAATGCCACGGATATAACAACACTACTAAGTGCCATAGATAAACAGCCCCAAACACTTTTAGACGAAGTTGCCGTCCAAGAGGCAAATCTTCAAAAAAGAGCCGTTGAAGATAAACTGATGCCAAAGCTTGACGGCTTTTTAGGGTATGAGAGGTATAGCCGACCCTCATCGCTAAAACCTGTACTACCGAGTGAGATGAGAAATCCAAATGCATCGCTCCCCTTTAGTAAGGGGATAGCAAGAGCGGGAGCAAATCTCTCTTGGCCGCTATTTATAAAGAGTCTCTATACACTCAAAAAGAAAGCCTCTATGATGCACCTTGCCGTTAGAGATATGAAAAAGATATCCCGTCTTCAAAGAAAAGCGAGTGTGGTGGCTATGGTGGCGCAACTCAACTACCTCTATGATCTAAAAAGTGCTCTACGAGCCAAAAAGAGATCGATCCTTGAGACAAAAAAGAGACTCAAGTTGATGGTAAAAAACGGGAGAGTCCCGGAGAGTCAGCTCTTCGTACTCAATGCCAAAATTAATGACCTTGATATCAAGATACTCTCACTGTCATCATCCATAAACGCACTTCAGGCAAAATTAGAAAATCTAACAAATATAGAAGTCCACTCAAAAGTCCATCTTACTCAAATAGCAGATATAAATGAGGGTGAAATATTTGCCCTTAAACCTCTCAATAAAAAACTACAAGCGGCAAAACTGGGACTTAAAGCGGCAAAAGAGAGTTACTATCCAAGTATCGCTCTTAAAGGTTCATACACCTACTCTGACGCAGATGCTTACAACAATGGCAAAGATGTTGATAGCAACTTCGCCAAAGGTGGACTTTACCTAAATATACCGATATTTGAGTCATCCAGAAAAACTGCCGTTGAAAAGGCAAAACTTGGTTACTTGAAAAACAGACTAAAAATAAAAGATACAAAAAGAGAGCTTCTCATAGAGGCAAAAGAGTTAAAAAGGGAGATAAATATACTCAAAAAATCCCTCAAACTCTCAAAACGAAATATCACAAACCAAAAAAGACTCTTGCATATCGCTAAAGTCTCACTTGAAAATAGAGTTATTACCCAAGAGGAGTATTTACGATACGAAGATGCTCTGGCGGAAGCAAGAGCAAACTATTCACAAAAAAGAGCACAAATCTGGCAAAACATCGCCAAACTTGCAGTAATTTACGGATATGATTTAAAGGAGATTGTAAGATGAAGAAGATTTTGAAATTGTTAATCGTTATAGTAGTCATAGCACTGCTTGCTGCTCTTGGAGTAAGAGCTATAAAGGCAAAAAAGGCAAGAGAGGCAAAAACACCTACCGCCAAAGCCTATGATGTTGTGGTAAAAACGCAACACTTTACTCCAAAACCGGTAAAACTCACGCTTCCGTACCTATCGTTAGTACAGAATGAAGATAGCGTAAAAGTGGCTTCAAGGATAGCCGCAAGGATAACCTCGATCAAAAAGAGCGGAGAGAAGGTCAAAAAGGGTGAGATAGTTGCTAAACTTGATACGACCGATATCCAAGCTAAAATCGACGCTCTAAATATCTCACTAAAGAACCTCTACCAAACACATAAAAGAACAGAGGCGCTATACAGAGTAAAAGCGGCTTCCATAGAGCAACTGCAAAACGAGGAGAGCAAGATCGCTTCACTCAAAGCCCAACTTGCTTCACTTAAAAATCAACTAAGCTACGCCCAAATCATCTCACCGGTCGATGGAGTCGTATCTAAGGCTCTTGTAAGTGAGGGGTCGGTTGCGATGCCGGGTAAACCTCTGCTTGAGATTAGCTCAAATAGAGGCTATTCACTACTTGTCAGACTTCCACAAAATGAGAGTGCAAAGAGCATCATCTATCAAGGCAAAAGTTATCATTTGCATGACCTACATAGCACATTTCACGGTCTGCACGAGTATAAAGCTTATGTCGATAGTAAAGGCTTGAGTAGCGGAGAGTTGGTAGATGTTACCGTAGTACTAATGGA
The DNA here is from genome assembly GCA_027084135.1 of Campylobacterales bacterium. GTDB lineage: Bacteria > Campylobacterota > Campylobacteria > Campylobacterales > QNZT01 > QNZU01. The sequence goes on from JALWLO010000067.1 coordinate 2,124, forward strand.
TAAAACAGCTACTTTACTGCCGTTTGATGCGATACTAAATAGAGGAGATAAAAACTTCGTACTCATTGCAAAAGATCATAAAGCAGAGCCAAAAGAGGTACATATCCTCCAAAGCGGGGAAGAGGGAGTCATTCTCAAAGAGGATATAAGCGGTCAAAATCTCGTCATAGCAAAACCTGACATCATGCTCAAACTCTTGGGCGGAGCGAGTTTGAGAGCGGAGAAGTAAAATGTTTGACTTCTTTTACAAACGACCCTATCTCCTCTACTCACTTATAGTCGGCTTCTTTGTGATGGGTATCATCGGGCTTGTGACAATGCCCAAAAACCTCTTCCCTGATGCCAATAGACCGCAAGTGGTAGTCATAACCAAGATACCGGGAGCTACCGCTAAAGTAGCGGCAAACTCCGTCTCAAAACCGATAGAGGAGGAGATATCCAGACTCGGAATGGTGCGAGATGTCAGTAGTGTCAATGTCGCCAACTTCTCGATCGTAAAAGCAGAGTTTGAGTACAAAAAAGGACTCAACGCCGCTGCGGTTGATGTGGCAAATGCTCTTAGCATCGTCAAATCCAAACTACCCAAAAATGCAAATCCGGCGATCTACACGGCAGGAGATTTTACGCTTCCGGTAGATATTCTCTCTTTGAGTCCCAAAAACGGCAATATCAATGTATCGGATATCAGAAAAATTACCCAAAGTTTCATCAAACCCTATCTACTTAGCAATCCAAAGATAGGAAATGTCGAAGTTTTCGGCGGATATCAAGGTGCTATCAACATCGAAGTTGATCCCTTCAAAGCGAAAAAGTACGGCGTTGATTTTGATAAGATCGTTCAAGCTCTCGGATCATTAGATCGCGACATCCCTATCGGCTTTGTAAAAGGAGACGGAGATTTTTATACCGTTTCGTACTACGGTGAAAAGGATAATGTCCACAGACTCAAATCCCTGCATATCCTACCAAATGTCAAACTTAGCGATATAGCCGATGTAAAGTGGAGCTATAAAAAGCGAACAAGCGGATATCTCGGAAACGGTAAAGAGGCGATCGCACTCGCTATTCAGAGGGCACCGGGAGGATCGGTACTAAGCGTATCAAATGCCGCACGAGAAGAGATGAAAAAGCTCCAACAAAAATATCCAAATATCAACTTTGAGATCAGCGATACCCAAAGAGATCTGATCCAAACAGCAAATACCAATATGCTCGAAGCCTTAAGAGATGCTATCATCTATACCCTGATCGTACTACTCTTTTTCCTTGGAAATTTTCGTGCGATTGTTGCCGCCGCAGTCTCTATCCCAATGGTATTTTTTGCTACGATAGCGATCATCTGGTTGACAGGCGGAGGATTAAATATCGTCATCTATACCGCTATCATCCTTGCTCTTGGAATGCTAACCGATGATGCGGTGGTGGTACTGGAAAATATTGAAAGACATTTAGAGGAGCATGAGGATCTCCAAAGTGCCGTCGTGCATGGAACCAAAGAGGTCATTTCACCGGTTTTTGCCGGAACGGTGGCAACGATCGCTATCATGTTTCCGTTGATGTTTGTAGGCGATTTTCCTGAGCATATCTTTAGACCGCTCATCTCTACGCTGATTATTGCCCTTTTGGTGAGTTATTTTTTATCAATCACCTTTATTCCGAAACTCTCTGTTTGGCTCTATCGAAACGGAACAGGGAAAACAAAGATCGAGAAGCTCTTTGAGTCTCTTTACCAAAATACGGTGGGAAGATTGGTCACTCCATATCTTGGTGTATTGAAGTTTTCAAACGGCAAGTTTTGGTTCCCAAGAAGAATGTTTTTGATGATGATCGTCATAGCAACCTTAGTACTAAGTGTTAAAAACATTATGCCGCTTATCGGAAAAGATGTGATGCCACCGATGGATACCGGTATCATCAAAGCACAGATTGCCTTTAGCTCAAATGAGAGTGTGGACAGTGCCGAGCAAAAACTTAAACCCTTTCTCACATGGCTACACGGGCAAAAATGGGTTAAGATGAGTTCCGTCGCATTCGGCGGTGAAGTTGGAGTGCTTTCTCTTGGTAGCGGAAATCTTCCAAGTGAGGCGACGATTACCATCAATGCCGTCAATCGCTTTGAGAGAAAAGAAAGCATTTGGCAGCTTGAGAGTAAGATCAGGGATGAACTGGCTAAACTCAATGGTGTGAAAAAACTTGATGTCTTTGACTTTGGTGCAACGGCTCTATCAACCATCAAAGCACCGCTTGATATGCGGATCAAATCAGCCGATCTCTCACATCTGCCTCAAAATGCACGAGAGCTTGCAAAAGATATTCAGCATATCAAAGGACTCACCTCCATCTCAACCAGTTGGGATAAGGACTTTAGCGAGTATGAGTTAAAAATCGACAAAAACAAAGCACTCAGGTACGGTATCACGCCGTTTCAAATCGTGATGCAGTTACCGCTAAGAGGTCAAATCGTCGCCGTCGCATCCAATCTGGAGAGTATGAATATGCAGCAGGTTCGCTTCTACCTCAAAGGGAAGTTTGCGAAAAATATAGAGACTCTTAGGCTCTTGCCGATCAAAACCAAGCTCGGAAATGTACCGCTTGAGACATTTGCGAAGTTTCAAAAGCATCTAACATACTCTAAGATCGAGAGGGATAAGATGCTCTATAGTATCGATGTAAACGGTTATCGATCAAAAAGACCCGTAACACACATCACCGAAGATGCCGATGAGATACTAAAATCTTTCAACAAAGATGGAGTCGTGATCTCTCAAGAGGGAGATATCGCCCAACTTCACGATAGTTTCAAGAGGATGATCAAAGCGATCGGGCTTGGTGTCGTGATTCTGATTATGACTCTGGTCGTGATCTACAAATCTGTGCGACTTGCTTTGATTATGATCATCGTACTTCCACTTTCTATGATAGGTGCCGCTTGGGGTATGCTGCTCTTTGACAAACCAAGCTGTATGCCAAGCATGGTGGGTGTACTGCTACTCTTTGGTATCATCATCAAAAATGCGGTCTTACTGATCGACTTTTATAAAGAGTACGAGAGCGAGGGTAAAACACCGTTTGATGCAGCGCTTGAGAGTGTACGGGTGAGATTTAGACCGGTGATGATGACGGCGTTTGGTACGATAGCCGGAATGATCCCTATCGCACTTGAACAAGCCGTTGGGCTTGAGAGGTTATCACCACTTGCGGATGTAGCGGTGGGAGGACTGATCGTCGGAACACTCTTGACGCTGATCTATGTTCCGCTTTATGCCTATATCACCGATCCGAGAAATAAAACGACCAATCCGATAAGAAAAATAGGGGGAGACAATGAAGTAGGAACTTAACATTCAAGATGAAACAATCTATATTAATGCCAAACCTCTATGTTCATATCTCTTACAAAAGCCCCCTTGTGGGCATAGCCCGTCAACAAAGTTTATCCGTTATTCAACAAATTTTCCAAAAAACCTTTTTTCAGCGTTCTATAGATGTCAAAATCGCTATCGATACTAACGATGGTTTTTATCTTCTCTTTATGGGCTATATACATAAGTGATGCATCTGCAAGATCCATCGGAATATCGCTATATTTTTGCATCATATCTATAATCTCTATCAACTCTTTTTGTTCTATCTCATAAAGTTGTACACCGCCAAGTTCCACCCATCGTAAAAAGTCAAGCTGTGCATTTATGTTAAAATCAAGCATATGAGATACTTCAGTTAGTACCGCCCAAGTAGTTAGTAGCTGACCGTTATACCCTTTTAAAAATCTTTTCACTCTTTCATGGTATCTATCGCCTCTATCAAAAAGAGCTATCAAAGGTCCGCTATCGATGAGTGTTATATTTCTCACGAAGCTTACCTTTTAGTCTCTCTTTGTATGTTGTAGATAGATTGCCCTGATTGCTATCATACTTGCCAAATAGCTCTTTACCAAGCTCATAAGGCGTCTTTTCCGCCTTCTCTCTCTCTTTTTGAAAAAAGAGTTGCAGCGCCTCTTTTACGATCTCCGTTTTGGTAGTATTTCGCTTTTTGCTCACTCTATTTAGATCATCTTCCAAATCTTTCGGCAGTCTTACCGCTATCATCTCTATCCTTTATTGGTTTGTATAACATATTGTATAACAAAAAAAGTCTATTGTCAATTGGCAAAGTGTACGGCAAAACGAAAGTCAAGTTTTTACCGCATTTTCTTGTGAAAAGTATCTCTTTAAATCTTTAGTACTAACTCTAAAGCGCTCTATGTTCACTCATAATGTGTCCACATTCTATAAACTTTGATTATTTTTTCTCCTTCAAAGACTTCATAAACCAATCGATGCTGTTTGTTGATTCTTCTACTGATTAAACCTTTCATATCTCCTTTTAAGTATTCAAATGGTTTTAACCCGCTTGAAGCTATTTTTTTTGCATCCTTTTGGGCTTGTGTCATAAAAATGATTTGGTACATTTTACCATTCCAACTTATCTACAGTAACACCTTTTTCAACGGGCTCATTTCTTGCTTCATGTATGCTTTCAACCATCCCGTCAATACTTCTTAAGTACTCATCATCACTAATATATTCATCTTTATCAATAATACTAATCTCTTGTTTATCAAAATGACTCAAAAGCCACAAAAATTTATCTTTTACACTATCTTCTATCTTCAATGTAATTGTTTGCATAACAAAATCTTCTTCGCCTTAAACAGCCTAATATGCCCTCTCATGTAGTAATTGGTACTAACCCCGCTAAAACCATGTTTTGAGAGCATATCTTCCAAATCTCTATTGATAAAATCTATAGCCAACGGACACTCTAAAAATTTCATCGGTAGTCTTATGTAAAATGGGGATTTTTCGACATCAAACTCACTAAAGTCCAGTATCGCAAAGACTCCACCCGGTTTGAGTACCTTGTAAGCGTTTTTGATGATTTTCTCTCTATTTTCTTGCGTAAATCCGTGAAAGACAAATGAGATAAAGAGCGCATCAAAGTAATCATATTCGGAAACAAATCCGGTTGAAAAAATAGCAATATAGACAATCAACCAAAAGAGAGCCTTAAGTCGCATAGACTTGCTCTATTGAGTAGTACGGCCCATTTAGATATCATGATCCACAAATATCAGCTTCTCACAAACTCCGGGTAGCTCTCAAGACCGCACTCTGACTGGTCAAGTCCCTCTATCTGAGTCTCATCATCCGCTCTAAATGGGAAAAATTTATCTATAAGCTTTAATGCCGCATATGAAAGCGTAAATGCAATAACGGCAACGATGATGATACCTTTGATCTGCCCCCTTAGCGAAATATCCTCACCCAAGCCGAATATCCCTACCGCCAAAGTTCCCCATATACCGTTTACGAGATGAACCGAAAGTGCTCCTACCGGGTCATCTACGGCAAATACAACCAACGCTGCGGTAGAGTGGATCAAGGTTGGACCGGCAAGGTCATGCATATTTATCGTTTTCCCCACAAATGCCATCTGAAACAAAAATGCCACCCGCTTGCTTACAGAGTCATTCTCCCATGAACCAAATGCGATGCTATAACCAAAAAGCAAAAATACAAGTGAAGCGACGACATAGATCATCGTATTGACCATTAGTACGGTAGAGACATTTTTTGTCCTCACAAGACCCGCTTCCAACATCGCAAAACCAGGTACCATCAGTATGATAAGCGTCATACTAAAGAACAAAAAAGCAAATCTATGATATATATGAAAAGTCACCCATTAGATAGCCTCTTCATCCTCTTCACCGGTTCTGATACGATAAACTTTCTCTATATCTTCAACAAATATCTTACCGTCACCGATCTTACCTGTTCTTGCGCTATTGATGATCTCTTCAACCACCTCTTTTTCTCTTGAAGCTTCGACAACGAGCTCAATTTTCACCTTTGGGATAAAATCTACAACATACTCAGCGCCTCTATAGAGCTCCGTATGCCCTTGCTGTCGTCCATACCCTTTGACTTCACTTATCGTCATACCGGTGATTCCGATATCCGTTAGTGCCTCTTTGATATCATCTAATTTAAACGGCTTTATCACAGCTTCGATCTTTTTCATAGGCTATCCTTTACAAAGTGATTAAAATTTATACAATGATACTATAACTTTTATCTCACTTTATTGAAAAAAAATTACAACAAGCCTATTTGCTTTTTACCTCTATCAACCTCACGCCCTTTTTGATAATCGTCTCTTCGACTACCCTCTTTTGGGGTGCATTTTGATGATAACTCTTGATAGAGCATCCTAAAAATAGCAACAATGACAAAACGGCGGTAATGAAATATAAAGCTCTCATTTTGAACTCCCTCTTGATTCCATCATACAATAAATTGCCAAAAAATTTGTTATAATCGATAAAGCAACCACTATAATATAATAAAAGGATGATACGATGCTAGAAAGACTTCTCTTTATGCTTGTTTTACCGATGATACTAGTAGCTACGCCAACTGCTCCAAGCAACCTCGTACTAACTTCTAGTACTACGACTGTAGATATCTCATGGCAAGATAATTCCGACGATGAGAGCGGTTTTAAGATATTAAGAGATGACAACCTCATCTACACTACAAAAGCAGACGAAACACACTATAAAGATACCGGACTCACCCCTAGTACTACCTACAAATATACCGTTAAAGCAACGAATGATATGCAAATCATAGCTACTAACTATGACAGTAAAAATCGTACATTTATTATGAAGGGTAGATTTCTCCCTAGTACGAGATATGCATTTTACATAGATAGTGATAACGATCCAAACACCGGATACAAAGGCAGTATCGCTCAAATCAAGGGTGCCGACTATATGATCCAAGGTACCCATGGGGCTATCGTCTATCAATATCCCCCAAATCAAACCGGATGGAGATGGAAAAAGATCGGCACCACCGGTGTAACCAAAACAAATAGCAACATCTCCGTATCGCTTCCTCAAGATCTTATCCCCATCACCAATAGTTTCAGCTTCATCGCAAGCGCCGCTTTAAGCAGTGACGCTCAAACGATAGTCTACTCCAAAGCGCAACAAATCGGCGAGCGAACTTTATATGTCGATAAAAAAAACGGTCCCTATAAAACGATCTCACAAGCAGTATCAGAGGCAAAAGCCGGAGACAGGATCTTCATCAAAGCCGGCATCTACTTTGAAAATATCAAACTACCAAGATCGGGTACTAAAGAGAAGCCGATCATCATAGAGGGTGAAAAAGATGAAAACGGCAAACTACTCACTACTATCTTTGGGGGAAAGAGAGTCAAAGCCCACTGGGTTGAGGCTAAAGAGATAGGAAAAGGGGTGTATAAAACGACCGACATTCCATTTGAAACATATGCGATGACTATATACAAAGACGGTAAGTTTAGAGATATTCCGAAGCTTGATTCGGTACTTACAAAAAGTAAACAGTACCTAGAGGGTGATAGTTCATACAAGGGTCAAGTGTACGGGTTCAAGGATGTACTGGCATTGCCCAAAGATAAAGTTGTCTCAAATATTTTCACCCATATCAAGGTAAAGTACTGGGACGGTATCGGAGCGGTATATGCTTATAAAGACGAAACGACCTATATCAGATTTGCCGACTATCTAGATCCAAATAAACTAGAACTCTATGCCAATGCCGGCGTGAGAAACAGCTATCCTAACTTCCAAAAAAGTGGGGAGATCCACGAAGGTGCGGTCATCACGATACACAACAAAAGTCACATCATCATCAAAAATCTCATCATAGACGGTGCTCAAAACGGTGTGTTGATTTATGGAAAAGATGCCCACGACAATATCATTGACTCAAATGATATCAGAAACGGTCAAAGGAGAGTCAGCATAACCCAATACGCCCACCACAACATCATCAAAAATAACAAACTCCACATGGTACTTTATGATGAGAGGTTTAGACCGGGAGCATGGTACTTTACCGACAACAAAAATAATCACCGCATCAGAGACTCTCTACCCCAAGATCTACTATACCGTTTTGGAGTTGCGGCTCACATATACAACGCCTACAAAAGAGAGATAGGGTATCAGACATTTTCACCGCTGGATGATTGCGGTGTCTTTATAAACGGTGCCGGCGGAGATAACAGAGTCACTACAAATGAGATATATGACACACTGGGCGGTGTACTCGGTGCCGCTGAGGGAGATGTCTATATAGACCATAACCTTTTTCACCACATCTCAAGTTCCGTAACCGGCACTACCGCATATGGAGTAAATAGATTTTTCATCTATAAAAACAACTTTTACAATGTCGCACTGGCACTGAGAGTCCAGCTATATAGTCCAAATGAAAACGACTTGCCTCATCTAGCCAAAAAAGTTTGGTTTTTTGAAAACAAGATCTACAATCCTACCGAGGTAGGAAGCGGGTTTTTCTTTGCGAGGCGCAGTAGTGACCTTGTTCCGCCAAAAGAGTATATGCCAAAAGTCTATATCTATAACAACATCTACCATGGAAACGGAGTTGATCACAACAACATCACAAATGTCAATAGAGATATCCTAGTACTAAACAATATATTTTCAGCTATGAGACCGAGATTTGATGAGGGCGTAGAGCCGGTGGGATTGCAATACAATACATCACAAAAGTTGTGGAGTTTCGATGATGAGAGTTACCCAAAACATATGCCCAAACTCAAAACAGATATAAACTATAAAAAGATAGATCTATCCAAACCCTTTACGATAGGGGGTAGAGAGTTTGGACCGCTAGTACTCTATTAGTACTAGCAATATTAGTACTAGCAATTATTGATAACTTATGTTATAATCATATAAACAACCCCCTGTATAAAAGGATAGATGATATGATTAGAACTCTCCTGCTAGTACTAGTTATTCCTGTCATGCTCTTAGCTGTGCCGGAAGTTCCGAGCAATCTTCAGTTAGTACCGGGTACTACGACGGTAGATATCTCTTGGCAAGATAACTCCGATAATGAGAGCGGATTTAAGATATTTAGAGATGATCAACTGATATATATCACCAAACCTAACGAAACACATTTTCAAGATATGAATTTGACTCCTAGTACTACCTATAAATATACTGTGAAGGCAACAGATGACCAGATAACAACCGTTAATATTGGAGATATAGGTATAAACCTCAATGTTGCCGGTCATTATGATATTCTTGTTGATATTGATAATAATACCGCCACAGGATATAGTAACGGTGACAATAGAGGAATGGATATCTTGATAGAGGATGGAGTGCTCTATCGTTCAAACGGCAATACTTCACAGTGGAGATGGAGTCGTATAGGCAATATTTATACACTGGAACAGATGGATAAAACAGTGGTAAAATTACCTACACAAATTTTGGAAGCGCTTCACCCAACTGAGGGGGGAAGTGTTAGGATATATCAAAGTGATAGTAATTGGCAAAATAGATATTTAGCGGCAAGTAGCTCTGTTAAACATATTTCTATTGTTGGGACAATAAGTAAAACTTACTATGTTGACTCAACTAACGGTAATGACGACAGTGACGGTTCAAGCACCCATCCTCTTAAGCATATCCAAAAAGCTGTTGATCTTGCAAGAGCGGGTGATAGGATATTTGTCAAAAGAGGGCTCTATTTTGAGTCTATACATATCACCAAATCGGGTAGAGAAGATAGCCCAATCGTCATAGAGGGCGAAAGGGATGCAAACGGCAAGCTTTTGACACATATACATGGCGGAGAGAGGATCACCGGTGAGTGGGTGAGTGCTGAGGGAGATCATTTAGACGGAGTGAGACTTGGTAGTGGAACTTATAAATTAACTGGTGTACAAGGCAATACTTATACGATGACGATTTACCAAGATGGAGTTTTTAAGGATATTCCGAGAGTTGACTTAGAAACCGTCCCTTTTGATAGCCGTGTGAAATATTATGATAAAAGAGCAGAAGTTTTTAATATTGAGCCTTCAGCAGTTGTGCATTTAGATTATCGTGATAAGAGCGTACGATATTGGGATGGCATAGAGGCGCTCTATACCCAAGTGGGCGATACACTCTACATCAGATTTAGAGATTACCAAAATCCAAACAATCTTACACTCTATCGAGCGGGAGGCGATTCATTTAATATCAGTCGTCCAAGAGAAGATAGGTTAAATGAGAATATCAGGCAGTCAGCAACCTTCAAAATCGATAATGCAAGCTATATCACACTCAAAAATCTTAAAATTGACGGTGCCCAAAGCGGAGTGATGATTGTGGGTAAAGATGCACATCACAACCGTGTGGAAGCATGCGACATCGTAAATGGTCAGCGGCGTATATTGATCACACAAAAGGCACACCACAATCTCATAACTCACAACCGTCTCCACATGGTGCTACTCTCAAAGTATAGACCGATGGCGTGGTGGGATGTGTGGCGCTTAAATCACACAGATCTTGGAGAAGAGAATTATAAATATGTAGTAGCTCAGCACTACTATGAAGCATATAAGCATGAAATAGGACTTAGCGCCTCCAGTCCACAAGATGATACGGGTGTATATCTTTATGCTGCCGGTAGCGGAAACGAGATAGCCTATAATGAGATATTTGACACATTAGCGGGTGTTTTCGGCGATGAGATAGGTGATGTCAAGATACACCATAACTATTTTCACCATATATCGGGAACATCAGTCGGTCGCGGTAGAGGTTTTGACGGAGACGGTGCCTATGTGTACCAAAACAATTTTATAAATGTCCACATAGGAATTAGATTTAACCCAACTACTGCCAATAACGCAAAAGAGAAGTTATGGTTTTATGATAACCTTATCTACAATCCACTTGGGCTTGGTGTAGGTATCTATCCAAGCATAGGAGAAGATGCAGGTAACGGACATCCTGAGCTCTACTTTTACCACAATACGGTAGTCAATGTGGGCAGGGAAGATATTGATAAACTGTTTGGTGATGAAAATATCTTTTTTGTTAATAATCTATATTATCGCAGCTATTTTCGATTACCACAAAATCATAAGATGGGATATGTAGATTACAATTGGTTTGGGGAACTAAATACAATAGGTGGAGTTGCTACAAGATATGGGGATCATAATATTGAAGCAAACGGAAAGATACCATTTAGGCTACCAGATAGCTTTTCAAACAGTAGAACAGACTTCGTGCCGAGTAACGAATCGGGTGCAAGAGGTGCGGGAATCGATCTCTCTACACCGTTTGAAATAGATGGTAAGAGATTTAATCCGATGCCTGGTATGCAAAGAGACTACAGTCATGATATGGGTATTGTTACTTATTAAAAGGAGAGAAAAATGAGAAAAATAGCTTTAAGTACATTGATGTTTTCGGTAGTCGCTGTTGCCGTACCGAATAATCCGAGCAATCTAAGGTTAGTACCCGGTACTACAACAGTAGATATCTCTTGGCAAGATAATTCTGATAATGAGAGCGGATTTAAAATATTTAGAGACGGGAAGCTTATACATGTAACAAATGCGAACGAAACACATTTTAAAGATAGCGGTTTGACGCCTAGTACTACCTATAGCTATGAGATCAAAGCAACCGATGATATGAGCGTTTATAGTGTCGAGTATATAAAAGAGAGCAACCGTTTGGTCATGCATGGGATTTTTGCTTCGGATTCACATCTCGCATTTTATATAGATGCGGATAATGATCCACAAACCGGCTATAGCGGCAATATAAGGCAAATCAGGGGTGCTGATTATCTGATCGTAGATTCAGTTGTCTATAGGTACCCTCCAAACACAACTGGATGGCACTGGGATGAGATAGGAAACACTCCGTTTCAAAGGGATAACACACATGTCACAGCCAATATCCCGCAAAACCTGATACATTTGGGAGAGGATTTTAAATTTTTGGCAAGTCTATCTACGCATAATTGGGATCGTACACTCTACTCCAACATCAAAGAGATCGGCGATACGATCACCGTCGGATCTGACAATCTTATGATCACCTTTCTCAAAAGGAGTAGCGGCATCAAGCTTGATAGCGTGACAACAAACGGTAGAGATATTTTGCAAAATAGCATCTCCCTTTTTGATCTAAGCGTAGCAAAGGTAGATGACATCGCTCATCCGATATCTCTAAAAGCCGATAGCGATTGGCAAAATGTCACTTTGTCGCAAAACGGAAACAGAGCCACGCTCACCTGGTCTCATCCAACCAAACCAAATCTTCCGACTTCACTCACCGTAACGGCAACGGTCGAAGTAGATAACGACAAAGCCAAATGGGATCTCAAAGTGCAAGGCTTAGGTACACACCATACGCTTATGGATACCACATTCCCTCAGTTTGATATCAAAGCCGACGGCAATGACCATCTCTTTGTACCCTTTAAGTTTGGTAAAGTGGTCGATAACCCTGCCGCCAACGACATAGGATTTAATAATCTTCAATATCCAAGAGGCTGGTCTGCAACGATGCAGTTTATGGCTTACTACAACAGTAACTATGGACTCTATCTCGGTATCCACGATCCACATGCAAATATCAAACAACTCCAAGCCACACACCACAACGGTGCCGTACATATAGTGGTTACCGTCCCTGCGCCAAACAAAACGATAGCCGGAAATGACTGGGAATTTCCGGGAGAGTTTGAGATGGATATATTTAGCGGAGATTGGTACGATGCAGCGATGATCTATAAAAAATGGGTTTACGCAGAAGCGGACTATAAGCCTTCACAAACACTCAGACAAAGTACCAAAAATCTCAAAAAGATAGATATTTGGGGTGTGGTAAATGTCTATAAAGACTCTAAAGTTCTTAACAATAGCAACTTTGCAGATAGGATAAAAGAAGCAAACAACCTCTTAAATCCTCAAGGTCAGCCGCATATAGACTTCGCCAACTACTTCTTGGCCGCTTCCGGAAAGGTCAATGAAGATGATATGCCGAGATTTTATCCAAGTGCTACGACTATCTATCTCAATGATCAGTTAAAAAGTGCCGGTATCCCTACGATGATGTACACCAACGCATACGGATATGATATAGAGATGGACGATAGTGATGAGATAGTTCCTCCGTTTGAAGAGATGAAAGCCTATGCAGCCAAACATAGAAATGGTCAGATTTACCAAAAAACATGGAATGCACAAGATGGAAATCAACAAATACCTATTACGACAGCATATATGTGCCCTACACAAAAAAGATGGCAAGATCTTTTAGTCAATGTACATAAAAATAAAATCACTCCTCTCGGTCTATCCGGTGTCTTACTAGACCAGATGTCCGCCGCAAATGCCAGAGAGTGTTTTGATCCAAATCATGCTCATCCACTCGGTGGCGGTCACTACTGGCATGACGGATATAAAAGATTGACTGATCGTATCAGATCGGCTTATCCTGCCGGAACATTTCTTGTCACAGAGGGTGCAAGTGACGATATGATGAATATGGTTGACGGGTTTGAACTGGTACATAACTATCTTTATGACGGTGTGGTTCCGGCACTCAGTGTCCTGTATGGAGATAAAGTCTCTTTCATCGGTATCTCTGCCGGTGTAGGTGGTAGAAAAGCTTACGACTATAATGAAATGTACAGCCTCAAAGCCTACTCCTTTGCGCTTGGTATGACTACGGGTTACTTTTATTTGGACTTTAAAGATAAACCAAATGTCGTCAATTATATCCGAAAACTATCACTACTCAAAGAGAAGCTTGAAGCATATATCTCATACGGAACGATGGCAAGAAAACCGATCGTCTCTATCCAAAACAATCCACAAATCCACATAACCGTAAGCGATCAATCCATGACGGCAGGAGCACTGCAATATAGTGCATGGAAACACAAAGACGGCAAAAGTGTAGCATTTGTCTTTATCAATGGGCAAGAACCGGGCAGGCAAACACTCAACTTCAGCTTCAGTATCGATCCTACTAGATACGGACTACACGGCGATCTAAAACTCAAACGAATCACCCATAACGGTGAAGAGGATGTGCAGATAGGTGCAAATCAAAGAGTAGATATTACACTTGACGCTGCCGATGCGGTAGCGTATGTGTTAAGTGGGGAGTAGCCCAAAGTAACCGATTAAATCATCGGTTACTTTATCTAAAAGTTAATGAAGCATTATCAGTTACTTTTACCCAATAACCATATGGCTCTTCAAAATGAGTAAAAGTATCTTGCAAGTTAAAGCGCGATTTTGTGTGGCTATTTGATTTGATTTTCTAATAGAGTCCTCTGAAAAACCAACCAATAAATGTTAAAATAAAGTAACATAGAAAGAGAAGGAGAGTGAACAATGCCAACACCCAGTTTCTTCGATTTTGCGATGGCAGACCAAGG
>JALWLO010000068.1 GCA_027084135.1 Campylobacterales bacterium
CTACAATAATAAGTAGTAAATTTGAACCACCCTTTTTCTCTTCTACAACTTCCTTATTCTCTACCGCTTCAGCCATGATTTTCCTTCCTTGTGATATTATTTGTAACTTTAGCTCAAATTTAGGTTGATAATAGGGTTACTTATAAACTATATCGGAAGGAGTGGCAAAAAGTTTAGTTTTTTTGCCTAAAGTTATATATTTTTTTCTAAAATCGGAGTTCGATGGGTCTATTAAAGCGTTTTTTTATTGTTATAGGTAAATTAGATTTTATTTTTCTTGAGATGTTGAGAGGTTTGGGAAAGTTTGGTCTCTATCAACTCGAGATCTTTAAACTCTCTCTCAAGCCCCCCTTTAGAATCAAAGAGATATTTGAACAGATGGCGATAGTGGGTGTCGGAAGTATCGGAGTGATAACGCTAACAAGTATCTTTACCGGGATGGTCTCGGCGGTTCAGCTCTATCAAGGGTTTCATCAGTTTGGAGCGGAAAATTTGATGGGATTTCCTATATTTATCTCTTTAACAAGAGAGCTTGGACCAGTCTTTGCGGGGTTGATGCTCACTTCCAGAGCGATCTCCGCAATGGCGGCTGAGCTTGGAAGCATGAGAGTGACCGAGCAGATAGATGCGCTAGAGACACTGGCGGTCGATCCCCGAAAATATCTCTTGGTTCCTAGGATAGTCGCGACGACACTAGCTCTGCCTATGCTTATCATCGTTTTCGACTTTTTAGGGAATTTGAGTGCCTATTTAACCGCCGTATATATGCTGGGGGTAAATGAGACACAATATCTCAATACTATCAATATGTATCTTAGCCTAAGCGATATATTTACCGGTATTGCGAAGGGATTTTTCTTCGGTTTTTATGTAGGAAGCATCGGCACATATATAGGCTATCATACAAGAGGCGGTGCTAGAGGAGTAGGGGAGTCTACGACGAGAGCGGTTGTCTATTCTGCGGTAACCCTTTTTGTGCTTGACTATTTTATAGCGGCGATATTCTTGATACTGGGTTGGTAAGCTTTTTGCTTATAGGGTGATATGGCAAATTTTATAGAGAAAGTCAAAAGCAGTACTTATATCAAACAGATAGCGACTCTGATGAGCGGGACGCTCTTTTCTCAGGCTATTATGCTACTTATCATACCGGTACTAACGAGGATCTATACACCTGCAGAGTTTGGAGTATATTCGCTCTTTTTTTCGGTTGCTATGATTGTCGGTCTGGTCTCATCTCTAAAGTATGATCAAGCGATCATGCTTCCAAAGAGTGATAAAGATGCAAACGCTTTGATGTTTCTCTCCCTTGCGATCACGCTTTTGGTATCTATCCTTTTATTGCTGATTATCGTACTTTTTTATCCGTTTTGGATGGAACATTTCAGTAAACTAAGGGGGTATATCTACTTCATTCCTCTTTCGGTATTGATCATAGGGTTTTTACAGGTATTTAACGCATACTCAACAAGAAATGAGCTCTATAAAAAGAGTATGCTCTCACAGATGATCAACGCAACAACCACCGTCTCGACTCAATCAGTGGGTAGATACCTATTTGGACTCAATACCTTAATCGGCGGAAAAATCTTAGGGGATTTATTTGCTCTTATCTTTTTAATCTATTCACACATCAAAGCCAATACCATACATCTCAATGCGCTCTCAAAGAGAAGGTTAGTACTAAACCTCAAAAAGTATGACGATTTTCCCAAATATCAAAGTTTAACCGTTTTTATCAATACACTTTCCCAAAATGTACCGGTGATACTCTTTATGTCACTCTTTAGCGCGGAGGTAGCCGGTTTTTATTCGCTTATGGTTAGAGCGCTGCAGACACCGGTACTTTTGGTCGGCGGATCTACGAGAGAGGTCTTTTATCAAAAAGCCTCTAAGCTCTATGCTGAGGGTAGAAACTTTTATGAGCTTTATAAGAAGACAACCTTAACTTTGATCAAACTCTTTATCGTACCGCTTATCATGATAGCGCTTTTTGGTGAGGAGATATTTAGCTTTATTTTTGGAGAGAAGTGGGTAGTATCGGGAGAGATCGCAAGAGTTTCGATTTTTTGGTTTCTCTTTGCTTTTATCAATCCGCCCTCAACTGTCAGTTACAATATCTTGGGACTGCAAAAGATACAGCTTAGATTTCAGTTAGTACTGATTGTTCTAAGAGTTTTAGCGATATATGGGGGATATTACTTTTATGACTCGTTTATGGCATCGATCATATTCTATGCGATTGTGGGAATAGGTATGAATAGCTTAAATATTTTATATATTAGATCAAAGATAAGGGCTATAGCGTAGCTAAATCGATATCAAGCCCGGCACCGCTATCAATATATCTCTCACCAAACTCTTTTTTAAAGAGTTCAAAAGCCCTCTCACCGGTGCAGTGTGAGGGAGCAACATATTTCGTACCTAGAGATTTGAGTCTCTCTATCGTCTCTAAAATCTCTTTTTGGCTTTTATCATTGAGATGGTATCCGCCAACAATCAAGAGTATCTCTTTATTGAAAAAGGCTTTTACCCGTTGTGCGATATCTGAAATTCCGGCATGAGAGCATCCGGCTACGACCACAACGCCGCCATCGGTATCTAGTACTAACGAGTGCTCTTTTGAGTGGTTAAGCTCACCGGTACTATAGATATCATCATAGATTTTTTGAAACGCTTTGCCGATCACCTCGACACCCTGTGACATTGCACTCATGTCTCTGATGAAATTTGGCGAAGTGGTATGGTTGACAAAAATCTTTACATTTGGATTTACTTCCAGTATAGAGTCGATCCCCCCAATATGATCCCAGTGAAAGTGAGAGATAAATATGGTATCGATCTTTCGAATATCCAAACCTTTGGTCTCTAGATTTTTGATGAGAGATCTACCGTTACTACCCGTATCGAAAAGTATCGTATGTTTCGGTGTCTGGATATAGGCGCTAAAACCCCATAATGATGTGCAGCAACTGTCGTGATTTATATTGTCAAAAATGACTGAGAGTTTCGTAGAGTCTTTATTCATAAAAGAACTCTACTACTATCGTGCTTAAACAAGACTTATTTTATCTCTTTTTGATCGATGATACCCGGGAATTTTGTATCCGCTTTGACAGAGATAGGACCTAAGAAGATATCTTTTGCCCCGATAATCAATCTGATAGCGATAATGGCAAAGAATGTTCCGGTGATAGTAACGGCAGGTCCCCAGTTTGTACCTTGTACGAGTTTATCTCTACCTTTCGCATAGTTGTCAAAGAAGTCTGCCGGCGGTTCATTTTCGCTCAAAAGCAGTTTGTATGCATATTTTGATTTAAAGAGTCTGCTGTATATCTCGTTAAACTCTTCATGTACCTTTCTATCTTTTTCTTTAAACATCTCTTCCGTTACCTCTTCAAGCGGAAGAGATGCTGTCGGAGAGTTCTCATCCTCCTCTCTGGTTGATACATTATCCTCTCTATAGTCCCAAAGATTCGCTTTGGCGCCAAAAGTAAAATCAGGTATGGTGTGAGCTCTTGAGATAACCGGTACCTTTAACTCTTTCGCGACTCTATGTAATGGGTAGTGAGCTGACTTATTGTCGGAAGCGTCGATGATCACGTCAAGACCCTCTACAATCTCTCTAGCGTTGTGTTTATTGATACCATCTTCAAATGTCTTAACTTCAATAAAGGGGTTTACATCTAAAAGTCTCTTTTTCCCCGCTTCAACCTTTTTCATACCAATTGTTGATAGAGTACAAAAGTGTTGTCTATTGATGTTGGTTAGCTCAAAGATATCCGGGTCAACGAGAGTGAGATGACTTACACCGCTTCTTACAAGTTGTTCAGAAGCGATACCGCCGGTTCCTCCGACACCAATAACACCGACTTTTGCATTCATGATCTTCTCTTTCTCCTCATCGGTAAATACCATCGATGCTCTAAACCACAGTTTTTCGTAAAAATCCTCTTTATCTATCGTCATACCGTTAATCACTTTTTGCATTAGCATTTCCTTTTAATTTGATATTTTTTTATTACAATACTAAAAAATCGTTAAAATGTATAAAAAATTTCTATATTTCACCCAAAAAATATAGAAAATTATCTTTTTGGTTTACTAAATGAAACAGTTAAAATATAATTTTTATATTTTGTTAAGCATTAAGTGTAATCATAGCTTTTTTTTATTATAAGTATGTATAAATTTTTGATATCAAAGGCATACAATGGGTAGTATAAGAT
>JALWLO010000069.1 GCA_027084135.1 Campylobacterales bacterium
TTTCAACATCATTTTTTATTTTAGGAATTGTGTTTTCATTATCAATTGTAGTACTATCTTGCGTAATGTCTCCTTGATGACTTTTGATATAGGCTTGTGCTTCAGGTCTGTTTAAAAGCTCTGGATTTTGTGTGACCATTTGAGCAATTTCACTTTGAGATAGGGCAAATAGGTTTATTGCCATACTTATAAATAGTACAACTCTAGCTAAAAACATTCAACATTCCTTTTTTGTAAACAAATTTAGTGATGATTATAGGTAAAGGGTGATTATATTGATAGAAAATTATAGATATAGTTACACAATTTAAGAAAATGAAAAATATTTAAAAAAAAATTCTAAATTTTGTTAAAGTTTTGCTATAATATGCCGATAATTGTGTTATGTTAAATCTGCCAAGTTGATCGAGGTGGTATTTAATAACATAAATTATCAAAAATTAAAGGAGATAGAACTATGAAAAAGTTAGTACTAAGTTCGGTTTTGGCAAGTGCTGTTGTAGGTGCATTGATGTTGAGCGGATGTAATGGAAGTAGCGGTCACAAAGAGATAAGTACAAAGCCTGCGGTTGATCTAAAGAAAGCAAAAGATGAGATACAAGAAGGAAAAGGTCAAATAGCTGCAAAGAGCATCACTGTTGATATTTCAACAAACGGAAGTGATGAAAACACACAATCACTTGGTAGTACCAAAGTTACTATGTCGGTAACTGACTCTAACTGTACGAAAGAAGATCCTTGTAATGTAGACCTTATTAGAAAATGTTATCCTAATAAAGAGTTAGACTTTAATTCAGGTATCAAAGCGGCATACGAGATTGCAGATGCAGCTGAGGGCAATATTGGTTTAGCATCTGATGAAGCATTGAGATATTCGGGTTATATTAAAATAGATAGTGATGATGCTGATAGGATAGGTGGATGTACGATAGATTTTGAGATCGGTATTAAGTGTGCTGTTAGCAAAGATGGTACAAAGTACTATCTCATGGATAATGATCCGGATAAAAATGATTATAGAGTAACAAAAGCAGCAGTAGCTGTTAAAGATAGTGCAGGAAATATAGAGTGGTACACAGCGGATGTTGAGTACAAAGCAGGTAAGAGAATACTTAAAAACCTTGTAAGTGCTAAAGATGGAACAAAAGGTATCAAGAAGAGTGGCTTACCTGTGGAAGTGTATGTATTTGTTAAACAAAATGCAAAACAGAGACCGGCTTCAGCTGTAGATGCTGGCATTACAGGTGCTACAGGCGGTACAGGTGGAATCGGCGGCTGAAAAAACCTCTAAATACTTTACAAACTACTTTAACAGTAGTTTGTAAATATTTCTCATAATATAAAACTTCTATGATTTTATATACAAAAATAGTAAAATTAAAAAAAAATTATATAAATTTTAATAAAATAAAAAAAAAATTACAAAAAAATGTAAATTCAAATTATTTAATTATTACTAGCAGCTAAGATAAATGATAAAAAAAACATTAATATTAATTTAAAATTAACTTCGTTATTATTCACTAGATTTTTAAAAATCTAATTTCAATAAGGAGAAAAAATGAAGGGTTTTATGTTGAGCTCGGTAGCAGCAACAGTGGTTGCGAGTATGTTGTTATTAAATGGTTGTGGTGGAAGTTCCGGTAATAGCGGGGAAGATCAAACAAATATACTTGGTAAGCCTAATGTATCTATTGATGAGATATTGAAAAAAGTCGAAAAAGGTTCAAAAAGCATTACGGATGTTAAGAAGCCTGTGAAAGTTACTTTTGGAAGTGATGACAACAAATCGTCTCAAGGTAGTAGTACTGTCACTGTTTCAAATGTTCAAGGTGATTGTAAAAAAGAGGATCCTTGTAAAGTATATGTTGAGAGATATTGCGATTTAAACTATGAGAATAATGCCAGCTATGTATACGAAAACTATGTAAAGGGTATAGTACCTACTGATGAGAATGACACTTTAAGATATAGCGGTTATGTTTTTGTTAGTGGTAGTAATAATCTAAAAGGTGCAGATCTTGACCTTCAACTTGGTCTCAAGTGTGCAGTCGATCCTGAAACTGGAGTAAAATATTACTTAATGGATGATGCTGAGAGTCACGCATCTGATGACTACAGAGTAAAAGAGGCAGTTGTTGTCGTTAGATATATAGATGTTACAGATGGTCACAAAGACAAGGTAGCATACTATAATGCAAAAGTAAAATATGAGAATGGAAAAAGAATACTTTATGATCTAAGAGATGCGGATGATCCAACTTCAAAAGGCATTAAATCTGCAAGGCTTCCTGCGTATGCTTATGTTTATATTAAACAAAATAAAAATCAAAGAGATGCATATAGAGTTGATCATGGTATAACTGGTGCAACAGGTTCAACAGGTGGAGTTGGAGGTTGATCATCTCCTCTGTTTAATAATACATTAACTAGTCCGATAGAGGACTAGTTAGCTTCAGCTTTAACCCGCATGGGGCTAAACATTAAACCTAAAATGCATCACATCCCCGTCTTGAACGACATACTCTTTCCCCTCTAATCTCATTTTACCCGCATCTTTTGCGCCTTGTTCTCCGCCGTATCTGATAAAATCCTCATAAGAGATTACTTCAGCACGGATAAAACCTTTCTCAAAATCATTGTGTATCACCGATGCCGCCTTGGGAGCTAACCAACCTTTCGTGATAGTCCAGCTTCTAACCTCTTTCACACCAGCGGTAAAGTATGAGATGAGATTGAGTTTTATAAAAGCGCTTTTTATGATCTTTTCAAGTCCACTCTCTTCAACTCCAAGCTCACTTAAAAACTCTTTTGCCTCATCTTCATCAAGAGCGACAAGCTCCTCCTCTATCTTAGCGCAAAGCTTTATAACTTCACTTCCTCTCTCATTTGCGTATGCTTGGAGTTTTTTGACATACTCATTATCTTCAAGAAGCCCATCCTCATCGACATTTGCACCATATATCACCTCTTTATTTGAGAGAAATCTCAGCTCTTTATCTAACTCTTGGAAAGTCTCGTCATCTCTTAACTCAAAGTTTGATAGAGGCTTGATCTCTTCTAAATGTTCTTTGATTTTGGTGGCGATCTCTAGTTTCTTAGCGGCGTCCTTTTTTGACTTTGCCTCTCGTTTGAGTTTCTCTATCTTCTTCTCTATCTGCTCGATATCTGCAAGTATAAGCTCACTCTCGATGATCTCCACATCTCTGATAGGATCGATACTCCCTTCAACATGTGTGATATTTCCATCATCAAAGCATCTGACCATATGCAGTATCACTTCCACTTCCCTGATATTTGAGAGAAACTTATTTCCAAGACCCTCACCCTTGCTTGCACCCTTTACAAGTCCGGCAATATCGACAAAATCGATAGTTGAGTGCTGAATTCTTTCAGGGTTTACAATCTTTGCCAATTCATCAAGTCTGCTATCTGGTACCGGTACTACCGCCTTATTTGGTTCGATGGTACAAAAAGGGTAGTTTGCAGACTCTGCATTTTGCGCCTTTGTTAGGGCATTAAAAGTTGTTGACTTTCCGACATTGGGAAGTCCTACTATTCCTACACTAAGTCCCATTACTTATGCTCTCCTCTTAATAACTCTTTTAAAAAATATAGTGCTATCCTAACCCCGGCACCGCTCGCTCCGGCTTGATTGTACCCCCACGCTTTATTTACAAAAGCAGGTCCCGCGATATCTAGATGAAGCCAACTATTCTTTAACTTCTCATCTACAAAATTATCTAAAAAGAGTGCCGCCGTTATTGCTCCTCCATATCTGCTTGAAGCGATATTGCAGATATCGGCGACATCGCTCTTTAGAAGCTTTTTTAGATATCTATTAAACGGTAGGGAGGAGCTTAGCTCACCGCTACTATCACCGGCTTTTAACATTTGGTGCTTGAGTTTTGAGTTGTGTCCCATGACGCCTATGGTATATTCGCCGAGAGCCACGACACAAGCTCCTGTTAGTGTCGCCATATCAAAGAGGTAGTCAGGCTGAAGCTCATTTGCGTAGCAGAGACAATCAGCCAGTACTAATCTCCCCTCTGCATCGGTATTTTTTACCTCTATAGTTTTGCCGTTTTTTGCTCTTAGTACATCATCAGGTTTATATGCGTTTCCGCCGACCATATTTTCGCAAGCTCCTATGATAGAGTGTCCTTCCATCGGAAGCTTCAAAGTTCCAACCGCCTTTACGACCGCCATCACAGC
>JALWLO010000070.1:0-3869 GCA_027084135.1 Campylobacterales bacterium
GTCTAAAAAGATAGCATATAACTCATTTCAAGAGAATCTTACCTATCAAAAAGAGCGGGTAATCATTAAAAACGATTTTACTCAAAATAAACAAATTGCAAATTTTGAATGCGATGTCTTTTTTTGTCCGAAAGATGTATTGAGCGGTGATAGTTATTCGTTGCGGAGACTCACACATGACAAAGTTATATGTTTTATCATCGATGGGATGGGAAAGGGGATCTCCGCTTCGGTAACAGCTATGATGTGCTGTGCATATCTGAACCATCTCATCGATACTCACGTAAGTAACTCTTTGGAGGGAATCGTTATCGAGCTTGTTTCGTTTATCGGGAAAAATCTTTTAGAGGATGAGGTTGTATCGGCTACTTTTTTGCTTTTTGATGAAGAGAAGAAGCAGATGGAGTACGCGATGTTTTCTATGCCGGCACTTTTGTATATGAGAGAGGGAAGTGAAGAGGTTTTCAAGCTGCGCTCAAACAATCCCCCGCTTGCATACTATACGAAATCGCTGCAAGTATCTACAGTCAAAACAGACAAGATAGTCAAACTTTTATGTTTTAGTGACGGTTTAAGTGAAAATACTCTCAAAGAGTCGGATGACTTGTATATGAAAAAACTACCGTACGATTTTAAAAGCGCTACAAATATACAAGAGTTTGAACATAAAAGAGAAGCAAGGATATTGCAGCAAGAAGATGATATAACTTATATGTTCTTTGTTGCAAAAAAGGGGAACGCTTTGGATCTTCAAAGGTATGAGAAACGCTATCCGGACGACTCGTTTTTGAAGTCTTTGGAGGGGTATTCAAAAAAACTGATAGCCAAAAAAGAGTTCAATACCTCTTTGGAGGATGTAGATAATGCACTGATATGGTACGAGGGTATCTCCAAACAGTTTTTTGAGAAAGATCAGAAGTGTCTCAATAAAATAAGCGTGGCATTTTCGGAGCTCTATATGAATGCGTATGAACATGGGAATTTGGGTCTTGATGCACAAACAAAACGGCGGTATCTACAAGAGGATATCTATCTGGAAAAACTGCGAGATCTCCAACGAAAATGTTGTAAAAAAATAGCGGTGGAAATATATGCATATCAATATGGAGCGACACGATATATGGCCACCCAAATATGTGATGAAGGAAGCGGATTTGATTGGCAGGATCTGGATCGTTTGAGGCAAGAGGCCCAAGATCTAAGCGGTCGAGGGATTTTCATCTCTCGCCGTAACACAAAAGGGGTTTATTATAATTCAAAAGGGAACTGTGTACTTTTTTTCACTCTATGTGAAGGGGAGGGAGATGATGAGTAAAAAAAGGGTACTCTTTTTATTGCTGTTGTTTTGGATATCTTTAGGAGCGGATGATATTGATATACTACTTGAAAATATCGAAAAGCGAACAGACCTTTCTGAAAAAACAAAACTGGCAAATAGTGGAGTCTCTTTTGTCTGGACAAGAGACGATCTCAACAGAATGCAAATAACAAACTTGAAACAAATTCTCAATACGATGTATCCGTTTGGGTATTATGAAAATCGTTTTGGACTATCGGACCCTCTTTCATACAATTCCAACCAGCCCTCTATGAGCAGTACGATTCGACTCTATATAGATAATCAGGAGATTACTACAGGGCTTTACGGCAGTGGTCTTATTTTGATGGGCAATTCCAATATCGATTGGGTCGATCATATAGAGATATATACACAAAATCCCACTTACGAATATACAACCGAATCAACCGTAACGCTGATCAAACTTTACACTAAGAGTGTTGCGAAGGATGTAGGCTCAAAACTAAAAATAGAGGGTGGAAGTTACGGAAAAAACTTCATCGATGCATACAATGCCGATTGGATCGGAGACTGGTCCTACTTTGTTTTTGGGTATAGGGGCAATGAGAAGAGAAAAAAGTACAAGAGTCATCAAACAACCCTTTCTCGAGATAGAAAAGTAAATATGGTAACGGCGACTTTACAACATGAAAAAACAAATCTATTACTCTACGCTTTTAGCCAAAAAGGAGACGGGTTTGCAAACCTCAGTCTAGATGCGACACCTGAGGTATCGACGATAAATGCGAAGTATTTTCATCTCGGGATCGATTCAAAGTTCGGTGATTTGGCATACTTATTGACCTATAGTTATACACAGATTCAATCCGAGATGTATGACGATGTCACCCCTATCCCCATCGCTCCATTTTATGGTTTGTTTCCGGTGCGCTCTGCGGAGTCATATTCTCATGACATCGTTATAACGGGAGAAGTGAAATATAAAAAGAGAATCAAAAACGACACTTTATTGACGGGAGTAAAATATAGAACGAAACGAGCAAGATGGGATAGATCGTCGATAAACGGTATAGATATGGCGGCAGACCATGATAGAAGCATCCAAAATATAACCACTCTATATGCGGAAAACCAGTGTCTATTCTCACCCTCATCTCTTGTTACTGCAGGTGTGGAGTATCAACGTGTCGAAAATAGAGATACACCGCAAAACGACAATTTGTGGATGTATCGCCTTGCATATACCTTCACAACAGATAGGTGGATTGTAAAAACGCTTTATGCACATACGCTTACCCCTTTAGAACCTTATCTTGTCGATTCCAAAACATTTTTAGCCGATCCCTCAAAGTATTACGATCCGCAGACAATGGATACATACGTAGAAAACATCATATACCAAAAAGGAGATAGCAAATATGAGTTTATCGTAGATTATACCGAAGCAAAAAACTACTATCTTCCAAATCAAGAGGGCAAGATCATAAACTATGATAAAGTATTGATAATGAGTGGAGTAGATCTGAGATGGACAAAAGAGTATAATCGATTTGATAAACTGTTTCTTGAGGGATCGTATAGAGAGATAAGACATACACCGAACGATTTTGGTACCTACAGAGAGTATAAAGGTGTCGCAAGAAGCATAAATACATATAAAAAATTCGATATTTTCAATGAGCTGGTTGTTTCAAGAAACAATATTGCCAACGAAAACTATTTCAACTACTCTGCCGGTGTGGAATACCATTATACAGATGACATATCTGTGGCCTTAAAAGGGATCAACCTCTTTGATGATGCACGTACCAGCAGCTATTATCGAATCGACCCGAATACCTTGCAAAAAGAAGAACCGCTTTTTATCTCTCCGATAGATAAAGAAATATTGATAAGCCTAAGCTGGGTGTTCTGATGAAGATACTTCGTTTACTTATTGTATTGTGTATGCTGTTGGATGCGAAAGAGTACACTTTGAAACTCTATGAAACGTTGCTTTCTCCTTTGTTTACAGATTTTCCTATTGTCGTTTATGCGGATGAGGAGAGTGTCAAGAAGTTGCAAAAAAGTGATGTATTTGAGGTGGAACGTCAATGTAATACAGATGTAGATCTCCTGATAGGGAGCCGTTTTGCACATTTACCTAAGCAATGTCGAAACAAACCTCTTTTTGCAACAACATACAAAGCGTATAGAGCAAATAACAACGCTTTTGGAGCTTTTTATTGGAGAAAAGGGCGACCTCAAATCCATTTTAAAAAAGAGGCTTTAGAAAAGTTTGGTTTGAAACTACCTCCAAAACTACAGAGGTTTGTAGATGAATAAAATGCTTCACTTTAAAACGATACTACCTTTTTCACTCTTGGTATTTATTCTCTTGATAGGGAGTGCTTTTTATACCTATCGGCATTTTTTGCAAACAAGAGATATCATTACCGGCAATCAATTACAATCAAATATAGAATTTATCGATAACCTCACATCAAATTTAAGTCAATATTTATTGGAGGTTGCAGGAGGTGAGTCTCTTGTAGAGGTATTGAAACAAAATCCAAATACACGAGAGAAT
>JALWLO010000070.1:3879-4194 GCA_027084135.1 Campylobacterales bacterium
GAGGGATCGATTCAAGTTTTTACTTGATGCTTCCGAAAAAGATAAAGCCGATTTTTTGGAAGTGTTTCAACCTCTAAATCAAAAAGCTTGGGAACAGGTGTACTCTACGAAAAAGGCAAACTACTTTTTCAACAAAAAAATAAAATCGCTTTGGCTGACCTTTTTAAAGCCTATTGTTCAAAATGGTCAAGTCGTTGCCGTGATCGTTGTGGATTTTTCACTTAAAGAGCAGGAGATGCTGCAGGCAGCCTTAAATGAGTTGTTGCAGAATCTTCAGCTCTTTCGGATGATGGTGATTTTTATATTTATAATGAT
>JALWLO010000071.1 GCA_027084135.1 Campylobacterales bacterium
TATTTTTTATCTTTGGCAGGTTGTAGTTGGCTATATTATTGATGATCTCTTCGTATTTCAAGTTGGGCTTTCCATCGGCAACACTTGCTCTATAGAGTTCAATCAAAGGTTCGGCGATGATGACGGTCATATTGATCGGTCTCTCTATGTTGGAGTAGTTTCTTATTTCGCCATTTTCCCATTCGTAGTAGTTATCAGGATATATGGCATACATACCCTTAGTACCGTCCGGATATGGGGCATCTTCATCATCTCTAAAGGGTTGATGCGCTTCATATAACTCCTTAACCATTCGGTAGTACCTATCCGCATCCGCTCCAAACTCATCGACAAGCGTTGTATCCTCTTTGACGATTCTGGCAAAAGCGGCAAGAGGATATGCGAAGAGCGCATTGGCTAACATATCTGAATATCTTGCATCTCCGTTTGGACCATAGTGTTCATCTCTTATTCCCCATCCGGGCATCACTTTACCGGTTAGATCATCGACTCTCTCGGTTAAGATATCGTTTCCGTCTGCAACGATTTTCAATAACTCATTTAAGTTACGCAAGATGCGCAGATCTCGTGTTGCTTCATACATATCGATATAGGCTCTAAGATAAGCACCTATATCCCATTCGCTAGGATGATTATCTACCCCAAATTGCCCATCAAAATAGTCCTCTTTCATATTTTTTTGCGCATTGAGAAACCATGCGATATCTTTATCCAAATTTGGATTTTTATCATCGGTTGCTTTTATCGTATATCTGTATGTAGTATTTGGTACTAAGCCTCTATCTATGAAGTGAGTAGCACTCGGTTTTGTGATAGTGATAAGCTTACCGTCTCTAAATATCTTAAATCCTGTTTCATCATCGGAGTTATCTACCCAAGAGATATCGACTGAGGTACTACTTGGTATTAACTTTAAATCACTCGGAGCTTTTGGAGAGGCGATTAGTAGCATCGGTAAAAATAGATATATGACGGCTTTTACCATCTTAAAACTCCTCTCTATCCCATATAGCCCAAATCTCTTACCGGAAAACTTTTCAGATTTGGGAAAATCTCATCAAGCTCATGATCATTTGCACCAAACCACTTTACTAATGTTGCGAGATAGCTCTCCATAGAGATAGTCGGTACTAACCTATCATACCAAGCATCCGGAGAGTTTACCTCTATACGAGGCATACGACCGTAAATCTTACCCCCTTTAACGGCACCTCCCATCACAAACGCATGTGAACCCCATCCATGATCCGTACCGGCACCGTTAGGGGTTAGTGAGCGACCGAAGTCTGAAATAGTAAATGTAGTTACATTTTCGCCAATCCCCATCTCGTCAACCGCAGCCTGAAAAGCGCCGAGAGATTCACTAAGATAGCCCACTTGATGCTCATTATCGCTATCGTGCGTATCCCAACCGTGATGATTTACAAAAAATATTTGCCGTTTCGGTGAACCCGGAAAGCGATCTTTGACCGATAAAATTTTGGCAACCAACTCAAGCTGTGCACCGAGAGGTTTACCCACCTCATGCACACCGGTACTAAAGTGATCAAACTCTCTTACTCCGTCAAATAAGCCCTCCAGTTCATAGGGGCGGTTTAGTTCGGCTACTCTCTTTTTTGCAAATTCAGCCATCAGCTTATGAGTGCTGTTTTGTTTTGCTTCATAGAGTGCCTGATAGACTTTACCAAGATCGCCTCCGCCGGACTCCTCTCCAAAACCGAAGTACTTCATCGTATCGGGAGAGATGCTTGCTTCACTGAAACCGATAGCCTCCTCTCTGCCTCCAGAAAGCATGAGAGTGTTTACATCAGCGACATTGACTTTACTATAACTATCGGCTCTATCTCCGGCACTATAGAGGCGATCACTCATACGAGCCGCCCAGCCGTTTTTACTGCTTCCCGTAGCATCGCCGAACATCCACTGATTTCGCTGTGTATTGTGCGCAAAAAGCTCAAACGGAACCGGTGTTGATCGGAGATTTTCTCTTATCTCTTTGGGTGTTATCGGTCTTATGAGTGTCCCTACATTGGCTACAACAGCAAGCTTTTTTTGGATAAATAGCCTCTGCATCGCTGTCATATTTTCTCTAAAGCCGTATTCGTTGTTTATTTTGAGTAAACTCTCTTGCGGTAGTGCGATATTTTTTCTAACCTCTCTATATTTGGCATAAGCGCTATTTTTGATAGGAGCTATCATATTGCAGACATCCGCACCCCCTTCCAGCAAAACACAAATAAGCGCCTTATATCCACTTCCGATATCGGCAGCCTCTAACTTTTCCAGATGTGAAAGCATTGTCATAAGCGGTGATAACGAAACCGCTCCGGCTAAGGAGTGCTTAAGAAATCTCCTTCTTGAGTTGTTTGTTTGCATCATCATCTCCTTATCGCTGCAGTGCATAATCAGGTGAGGTTATCACCAAGGCAATGGTATATCGTACCAACTTATCATCATCAAGATCACTATGATTTTGCATATATTTTTTGATAGCTCTTTTTGTCTCTGCACTAAGATTTCCGGCTGTTAAAATGAGATCAAGTCTATCAAGGAACTCATCATATCTTTTTGCATGTACTAACGCTTTCTCTTTCTCGAGTTGCAACTCTGCCGTGATATGAAAAAGCCTATAAACAAATCCGTTTTTGGTAATCAACCCTACCAGTACATCATCAATTCCCTGCTTGCCGTATAGCTCTAACTCTGGTGCGGATAAGCCCATTTTTTTGAGTCTGTAGGGTGCATCCTCCGGAGTAAAGTAGTTAAACACTGTAAGCGCCTCCAAAGGACCCTCTTGTTTTGTCATGCCGGTACCGTTGAAATTAAATGACCTATATCTATATAGCGGAGTGCCCTCCTGTTTTAAAATATGCACACCGTTTTGTGCATGAAAGGCTCTAAAGAGATGGGAGACAAAAAGGAGAGGCTCTCTGAATTTTCCGAAAGTTTTCGGGTCATGTTTACCACGTAGCGCCTCATCATCCAACAGGATCGCTTTGACAACCGCTTTGAGATCACCTCTGACTCCTTTGCCGTTATCGGCAAAAACTTTGGCGACTCTCTCTACATAAGCGGGAGAGGGGTTACTGGTCACCAAGCGTTGTATCAACTGTCGAGAGATAAAGGGTGCGGTATTTGGGTGCGTAAAGAGGATATGCAACGCTTTGTTGATATCGCTTTTGGTATCGCCGTTTGCCGGAATCACTTTTTGCCCATGCAGTATCTTTTTCTCTGAGCGGTCATGCATCGACTCAAACGCAACCATAGGTGCGGTTCTGGCATGAAAGGTATCAAAGTAGGAGTTTGCATCAAACTGTCCGTTATCATCACTGAGTCCTGTAAACACCTTTGCCATGTTTCGTATATCTGTTTGGGTATAGGTGGGGATCGGCTTAGCGTTTTTTAACTTTTTAGTACCGTCCATATTGAGTTCATAAAGACCGATTGTAAAGAGTTGCATCACCTCTCTGGCGTAATTCTCATCCGGGTGAGAACCGATTTGGGGGTCGGCTTTTGCGTTTCCAAGATAGCTGAGATATCTTCCCATCGCCGGATGGTATGTTACATCTTGAAGCAGGGTTTCAAAATTGCCAAGAGCATCTTTAACAAGCACATCATAATAAGACATTCTAGCGTCAGGAAATGTCTCCAAAGGACCGTTTCTGGAGATAACCAGAATCTCACTGAGCGCAAACGCCACCCTTTGTCTGAGTTGATCCTCCCCGTTGACGACGATATCCCACCATGCATCTCTTTGCAGATAACCCAGAGCATCACTGTACTTTTTCCAATCCTCTCTGCTCTCTTTGAGATCAGGGACACCGTTTACCCCTTTGGCATGTGTATGTGCCCAGTCGATGTGATAGTTTGGTTTTTTGGCAAACTGCTCATCAAACCAACTCTCATAGTTTCCAAGTTTTACAAGATGCTCTATCTCCTCCTCCGTAGCACCGAAAGTCGCTCTTGAGAGAAAGGCTGAAGCCTCTTTTTTAGAGTTAACAAAATGAAGCTTGTCATCAGTAGCCTTGATAGTATATTTATAAGTGGTATTCGGTACTAAGCCGCTGTCTGTAAAGCGGGTAACATTTTCTTTTGTGATGTGTATAAGTTTGCCGTCTCTAAAG
>JALWLO010000072.1 GCA_027084135.1 Campylobacterales bacterium
GTGCGTGTTAATGGTCATATATGGGCAATAACAGATATTTTGTATGTTATTGGGAAGGTGAAATTAGTACTTGTTGAGCAACTCACGATTTTTTAACGAGTTGCCATCGGCGGTGCAAATATGCACATCGCCTCAGGTTCCGAGCTCTTGTGAAGCGAAGCGGTTGCAACGCAATCACTCTCTTTGAGAAAAATGACAAGCAGTTGTCGTTTGCTTAACGCTTTGCCTCACCGGTGTTCGTTCCTCACACATCGGTTTCGGTTCCGAACCTAAAATCGTGAAGCAGTTCACGATTTTTTAACGGTTCTCACCACTTAACTTCAGCAGTTAGCATCGCTTTGTCTTCTTTGTCGTCGATGTTGAAGATGTTTGCGATAAATTTTACATTTTTGCTATATTTGTATGCCACTCCGGCGATGGTCTCTTTTCGCTCTTTGTCGTTATCATCCTCAAAGTAGTCGTATCTACCAAGTATCGCCCATCTGCCATCAAGTCTATACTCACCATTTACACTGTATCCGCTTCCGGTTTTGCCGTTGTTTGCTTCGCCTTTGTCATCGGCGGTAAGGTAAGTTGCACCGATGAGAAACTGGGGTTGATTATAAACTGCGTTTATACCGTACCAGACAAAGTCTTCATCGTTTTTAAGAGTTTTTGTGTTGTATTGTCCCAAAAATGAGATATCTGCATAGCTATCTTTTGAAGCGTGAACATGCTTTTTACCCGTTCCAAGCAGACTCGCAGTCACTCTCCACTCAAACGATAGTCCATTCTCTCCATCTTTATCGCTTCCGTGGTACCCCTCGCCGTTAAATAGCCCTATCTCACTGCTAAACATATCCGTCTTTGTCTTGAAGTTGATACCTTTGTCGGCAGAGTTGGTGAAGTGTGCTCCGTTATGCTCCTCCACGAAGGTCTTGGCGATGCTTCTATATAGCCAGTTGTGGTGCTCCTCATAGTCTATCCACGGTCTATGCACTTGACCGATCTCCACGCCGGTATTTGGCAGTACATTGTCAAGGTAGAGGTAGGCGTATTTGAGTCTTACATTGTATTCACCACCCTCATTGTGCGTATCGACTGTCATTCTGAGGTAGTTTTTGGGCATATCTTGGAAGTATGCTTTTACTTGAAAGTAGTTTCTTCGTGTTTCAAATTTATCTTCGCTCTCGCCGTTTTTCGGGTCTTTGTGTACAAAACCCAAGTAGTGAACTCCGCTAAACTTTAAAACGGAAGCATTTGACTTGACCTCTACACCGCCCGCTTGAAGCGATGCTGAGAGCAAAACCGCCGCAACCGCCTGACTTAGTACTAATCTTTTCATCCATTATCTCCTGCAAAAATTAAAACGATGTAATGATATAATAATAATATTACAAAACGATTACAGGGGGCAAGCGTGGAAGCAAAGATATTTTTCGGGGATGTAGAGGTTACAAAGACACAGTGGGGTGAGATAGAGAACCCTTACAACGGCAAGGTGGTTTCAAAGTACCCGATATGCGATGAAAATGATGCCAAAGAGGCTCTCAAAATCGCCCAAAAAGCCTTTAGTACTAACAGAGATATACCGCTCTCACAAAGGATCGCATGGATAGAGGATGTGATAGAGCAACTAAAGCAAAACAGAGAAGATATGGCAAAAACCATCACCGATGAAGTGGGCAAACCGATAGCCTTCTCAAGGGTAGAGGTCGATAGGTGTATCGAAACTCTACGGCTAACGGTCGCGGCGATGATCGACTGGCACGGTGAGACATTTAACTGCGATGCGATGCCAAGCGGCAGAAAGGCGACAAGCTTCTACAAACGGGTACCTATCGGTGTGGCGGTGCTTATCACGCCCTTTAACTTCCCGCTAAACCTCATCGCCCACAAACTCGCCCCTGCACTCATCGCCGGAAATAGTGTAGTACTAAAGCCAACCCCAGAAGCTCCCCTTACAGCTTATAAATTTGCCAAAATGTTCATAAACTCCAAGCACAAATCCCCAAATGCCCTAAGCCTCGTTTACGGCGATGCTGAAGTGGGAAGTACGCTTGTAAAGAGCGATATACCAAGTGCCATCAGCTTTACCGGAAGTGTACCGGTCGGCAAGATCATCACCCAGCAGGCGGGTATCAAAAAGGTCTCTTTGGAGCTTGGCGGAAATGCGGCGACATTTATCGACGAGAGTGCCGACTTGGAGACGGCGGCGAAGAAGTGTGCGGTAGGAGCATTTGCCAACTCCGGTCAAGTCTGCATCTCTTTGCAGAGGATATATGTGCATGAGAAGGTGGCGGATGAGTTTTCAGCTCTCATAGCCAAAGAGGCGGAGAAGTTGGTTGTTGGCGATCCCTACAATGAACAGACATTTATGGGACCTTTGATAAACGAAGAGGCGGCACAAAGAGCCCAGGAGTGGGTAGAGAGTGCGGTGAGTGAAGGAGCTGAGATACTTTGTGGCGGAGAGAGAAGGGGTGTGATGTTTCCGCCGACCGTGATGGATAAGGTGACGGACGATATGAAGATCGTCTGTCAAGAGGTCTTTGCTCCGATAGTGAGTATTGTCCGTCTTAAGGACTTTGACGAAGCTCTCGGCAAGATAAACGACTCCCCGTACGGACTTCAATACTCCATCTTTACAAATTCGCTCGAAAATACCCAAAGGGCGATAGATGAGTTTGAGTGTGGTGGGGTTGTGGTAAATGACATACCGACTGTAAGGTTTGACATACAGCCATACGGCGGTACGAAGCTTAGCGGTATCGGTCGCGAAGGACCGAAATATGCCTTAGAGGAGTTTACCCAGATAAAGAGTGTGGTGATATTTTAACTCGAGTTTGGGTCAAGAACTCTTTAGCATTTTTGAAATCTCTTGGTATGAGAACTCTGGTAAATTCATATTCTCTTTAGCATGCTCTATCGTTATATTTACAACTTTTCCATCTTTATCCACATCTATATAGATATTTTCACTAACTTCCAAAGTTGAGTCAATCTCCTTATTGTTTAACTCCAACAGTGCAGTATCTGTATCTGCAAAATATTTAATCTTCATCGCTATCCTTTTTAAATCCTCTATCAAAAAATGCATTGTGCACCGTTTCTCCATCTTCCAGCAACACAACTCGAAGATATTTATCTACCTCCAAAATTTTAGCCCATTTGCGAATCCGACCATCTGTTTGAATTTGAGTTTCTTCTGGATATTTGATAACATACTCGATCCACCCTCTGCCTTGTATATTTAAAATACTCTGTTGTTTTCATCAAAGCCATTATATCAGAAAATGTACCAAGAAAATAATCGAATTTTTTATAAAATACTCGTTAAAATACTTTATGACACTATCCAAATCACTCATAACAAATCTCATTTCAGCAGCTTTAGTACTCATATCATTTTTGGTGCCTGAGCCGTACTATAAACCTCTGCTTTACGGAGGACTATTTGCTCTAAGTGGCGCACTTACAAATCACCTTGCCATCTATATGCTTTTCCACAAAGTACCACTACTTTACGGCTCGGGGATCATCGAGCTAAAGTTTGAGAGCTTTAAAGCTTCTATCAAAGAGCTTGTGATGAAGCAGTTTTTTTCAAAAGAGCAGTTGGAGAAGTTTTTCGCCAAAGAGGAGCAGAAGATCGACCTTGCTCCTATCGTTGAAGAGACCGATTTTTCTCCTGCGTACGAAGCTCTTAGCAAGAGTGTAATGGAGTCTCAGTTTGGAGCGGCACTCAATATGTTCGGCGGTGAGAGTGCACTGGAGAAGCTAAAGGAGCCCTTTATCCACAAGCTAAAAAGTGCCGTTGTCAAGATAGTCGGCTCCGAAGTCTTTAAAAAACAGCTTCACCACCACATCACTCACTCAAGTCTAAGTAGCGATCTCATCTCTTCTATCGACAAAATTGTCACCAACCGCTTAAATGAACTAACCCCACAAATGGTAAAGGAGTTGATAGAGGATATGATGAGAGAGCATCTCGGATGGCTTGTCGTTTGGGGTGGGGTGTTTGGCGGACTTATCGGGGTGATAAGTTCGTTTTTGGTTTAGCTTTATCATACTTTCATCAAATTTATTTTACAATTTATCTAAAAGAATAAAATATTTTATAAAGGGGCTATTTATGAGTATAGAAGCGTTGGTCAAGAGTCACAAACAGTTCAAAGAGGAGTATGGCAAAAAGTATTCATCACTTTTTCAAAAGCTTGTAGAAGAGGGGCAAAGTCCCAAGACACTTTTTATAGCGTGTAGTGACTCTAGAGTCGTACCAAATCTCATCACCTATACAAAGCCGGGTGATCTTTTTATTGCTAGAAATATCGGTAATTTTGTTCCTCCATTTTGTCCAGATTCAGAAGCCTCTTCCACTCCTGCTGTGATTGAGTATGCGTTGAGTGTTTTAAATGTTGATAATATCATATTGTGTGGTCATACAGAGTGTGGTGCATGCAAAAGTTTGCATCAAGAGATCCCGGAAGATGATATTGAGATGACCAATATCAGAAAATGGTTAAAATTTGGCAATAGTGCCAAAGAACAAGCTGTTGCCTTAGTTGGCACCCAAGATAAAAAGAG
The DNA here is from genome assembly GCA_027084135.1 of Campylobacterales bacterium. GTDB lineage: Bacteria > Campylobacterota > Campylobacteria > Campylobacterales > QNZT01 > QNZU01. The sequence goes on from JALWLO010000072.1 coordinate 4,561, forward strand.
ACTCTATAGCGCTACAGAGAAGTTCAATGTTATCGAGCAACTTAAAAACCTTTTAACCTACCCTGCCGTAAAACGAAAAGTGGCTGAGGGTGAGATATTTGTTCAAGGGTGGTACTACCATCTTGATAGCGGTGAGGTTGAGTATTTTGATCCTGTTGAGCATCAATTTTTGCCTATTGAGACGGTTTTGGAAAAAGCAAACAAAGGATAGCAATGCAATTAAACAAAGAAGAGGTAGAGGCGTATATAGGAACTCCTGAAAAGTTACCCTACTACATGGAGGCTTTTGAGAAGTACAGCGAAGCGGGAGTCGATCAGTTTCGATGGCACTGGTCTTGGTGGGCGTTTGGCGGTGGGCTATTTTATCTGCTCTATCGAAAACTCTACATAGAAGCGTTAGTCTATTTTCTTGTTTTCGCTCTTTTGTCACCTCTGCCGATAGTGAGTTTGATACTCTGGATAGCAAGCGGCGGTATCTTGCCATATTTTGTCTATAAGAGATTTAAGCGTATCAAAGCGGAAGTTGAACAAAATATCAGCGATACTAAAGAGAGACTAGAGGCACTTAGGAAACTTGGTGGAGTCAATAAGTGGGCTATATGGCTTGGAGTCGGTTTGACTTTGCTCTTTTGGGTTGTTACTTTTTATCTCGCTTTTATGATGGCAAATATGCCAACTGGAACAGCTATGCCTACCGGTATTCCTGCAGGTTTTTAACTCTCTGAAAGAGGATTAAGAGCATGAGTTTGTTTTTGCTCTAAATATCTCCATATCTAGCCCTTTGATCACTCTGTAATGTTTATCATTTGCGGTGATGAGGGTAAGACCATGATTTGTAGCTGTTGCCCCTATAAGAGCATCCGCTAACCGCATAGAGTGACTTAGAAAATACTCTTCTACATAAAAAAGTGCTTTTGCTGAGATCTCTTCACTGATGTAGAGCGTCTTTACATCCCAGCTTTGGAGTGTGTTTCTTAAGATCTTCAACTCATTTTTATTTCTTAGTCCTTGAACTAACTCCATGTATGTAACAGAGGATATGCAAAAGCCGTTCAAAGAGTGTATTAGATCATATGCATTTTGATCACCTCGCATATACCAGATAATCACATCGGTATCTAGTATATTTTTATAGATCAAAGTTACGACCTTTTCTTAACTTCCTTATATGGGTATCTACATCCATATCTACATCACTCCATATACCAAAAAGTTTATCTTTACCTCTATCATTGCCGGTATCACTTTTATCATCGTAAGGGATAAGTTTGGCTTTTGGTTTACCTCTATATGTGATAGTAATACTCTCTTTTTTACTCAATACATCAAAAAGCATCGATATTTTAAATCTCAAATCTTTTGCAGAGACAGTCATTGTAGCCACCTTATTGAAGTTTACACTTCAATTATATACTTAACTATTTAAATGGAGCTTAAAAGTTTATCAGATTGTGGAATTGTTTAGTACTAAAGTCCCGCCTCTTTCATCTGCTCCGCTTGGTAGTGCTGTATAAGCGGATCGATGATCTCATCTAAAAGACCGCCTTCCATGATAGCGTCTAAGCGGTAAAGTGTGAGGTTGATTCGATGGTCGGTGATACGGTTTTGCGGATAGTTATAGGTCCTGATCCTTCCGCTTCTATCCCCTGTTCCTACTTGACTTTTTCTATTTGCCCCGGCCTCTTCTTGCTGTTTTTGAAGCTCGAGGTCATAGAGTCTTGCTTTGAGAACTTTCATCGCTTTCTCTTTATTTTTGTGTTGTGACTTTTGGTCTTGGTTGGTTACGACGATACCGGTCGGGATATGGGTGATTCGCACCGCACTATCGGTGGTATTTACCGACTGTCCGCCACATCCGCTACTTCTCATCACATCGATCTTGAGGTCACTCTCGTTGATCTCTATCTCCACATCATCCACTTCAGGCATCACCGCTACCGTAATCGCTGAAGTGTGAACTCTTCCTTGCGACTCTGTTGCGGGAACTCTCTGGACTCTGTGCGTTCCACCCTCATGCTTGAGCTTAGAGTAGGCTCCCTCTCCCTTTACAAGAGCGATGATCTCTTTATATCCGTCAACCGTACCTTCACTCGCACTAACGATCTCCACTTTCCAGCCCTGATTTTCAGCATATCTGACATAGGCTTTGAAGAGATCACCCACAAATATAGCCGCTTCATCACCGCCCGTTCCGGCTCTCATCTCAAGGTAGATATTGCGGTCATCATTTGGATCTTTTGGAAGCATGAGGATCTTGATCTTCTCTTCGAGCTCCTCTTTTCTGGGTTCGAGCTCTTTTAGCTCCTCCTTGGCTAGCTCTCCAAGCTCCTTATCTTCAAGCATCTCTTTATTCTCTTCGATATCTTGACAAACTTTTAGATACTCTTTTGCCTTCTCTACGAGCGGCTCTATACCCTTTTGCTCTCTGGAGAGTTCTGTCATTTTCTTGATATCGGAGGTTATATCGGGGGATGATAGAAGAGTGTTTATCTCACTGTATCTATCGATGAAGGGTTGAAGTTTCTCTTTTAGCATCTCTTCCTTCTAGTACTAAAGCTTATGCAGCTTTAGTCATAGATGAGACAAGTTTAGAGAGTCTGCTAACCTTTCTTGAAGCAGTATTTTTCTTAAGTATCCCTTTATTTACGAAAGAGTGAAACTTTTTGTTTACCAGCTTAAGTGCCTCTTGGGCCTTCTCTTGATCACCGGCTTCAACAGCTTCTCTCAAAGCTCTTGTTAAATTTTTTATTCTAGTTTTGTAAAATCTATTTCTCTCAGTTCTCTTTTTTGTCTGCCTAACTCTTTTGAGTGCTGACTTGTGGTTTGCCATAACTTAGATCCTTGACTTAAAATTTTAGTACGCGATATTATCCAAAACAACCTAAAATAGAGCTTAATAGCAACTCTCCTAAACAAATTTTTCACGATGACGATATAATAAGTACCTTAACATTAATTAAATTAATTAAATTGTTTGTAAAATAGAGATATGACTAAAGGACAATACATGAAGCTTTTTGGAACTGACGGCGTGAGAGGTATGGCGGGTGAGAAGATCAATGCGATGCTGGCTATGAGACTGGCTATGGCGGCGGGTATCTACTTTAGAAAATACTCTGTAACAAATAAGATACTTGTCGGTAAAGATACCAGAAGAAGCGGTTATATGATCGAAAATGCCATCGTTTCAGGGCTTACCGCAGTCGGATATGATGTGAGACAGATAGGTCCTATGCCCACGCCTGCGATCGCGTTTTTGACTGAAGATCTGAGATGTGATGCGGGAATCATGATTTCAGCTTCTCACAATCCCTACTACGACAACGGTATCAAATTCTTTGACAAGAGAGGAAATAAGCTTGGTGAGATGATTGAGGCGGAGATAGAGAAGATCTATTTTGATGACGATATCATCAACCAACACCAAGCAAAAAATATGGACATCGGTCAGTCAAGACGGATAGATGATGTGATCGGTCGATATATTGTGCATATCAAAAACTCTATCCCGCGCTCTATGACCCTAAGCGGGCTGAGAGTCGTGCTAGATGTGGCAAACGGTGCGGCGTATAAAGTAGCGCCTACGGTATTTTCTGAGCTTGGAGCCGATGTCATAACGATCAACGATGATCCAAACGGAAGAAATATCAATGAAGCTTGCGGTGCGCTTCATCCGCAAAAGCTTGGCGAAGAGGTGAGAAGATATAGGGCTGATATCGGATTTGCGTTTGATGGGGATGCCGATAGGTTAGTGGTGGTTGATGAGAGGGGTGAGATCGTAGACGGAGATAAGCTGATCGCAGTTTTGGCAACCCATCTCAAAGCGCAAGAGAGACTCTCCAATAACGGAGTCGTCGCCACGGTGATGAGTAACCAAGCGCTTGAGGATTATCTCAAAGAGAAGGATATTGAGCTCTACAGATGTAGTGTTGGGGATAAGTATGTCTTGGAGGTGATGCAAAAAGAGGGGTTGAGCCTCGGAGGTGAAAAGAGCGGTCATCTGATCCTAAGCGACTATGCCAAGACGGGTGACGGGCTTGCGGCTGCGCTTCAAGTGGTAGTGATACTCCTTAGAAACAAAGGGGCAAGAGCCAGCGAGATACTCAATCCGTTTAAACTCTATCCGCAGATTTTAGAAAATGTAAAGATCAATAATAAGATACCTTTAGAGGAGCTAGAGGGATATAAAGAGCTTTTGGATGATCTCGAGAAAGAGGGTATAAGAGCGCTTATCAGATATTCCGGAACAGAAAACTTGCTTAGAATTTTGCTTGAGGGTAAAGACTCTAAGCAAATATTGGAGAAAATGCAAGAGGTTTTAGAATTTTTCGATAAGAGGTTAAATGGCTAGAAGCTACATCTATTTTATACTTGCGTTTCTCATCACTTTAGTACTAGATAGAGTTATCAAGGATCTATTTTTAGGTGGTTATCATTACGAAAACGGCTGTATAACTCTCTCTCTGGTCTATAACAGAGGGGTTGCCTTTTCGATGTTTGCCTTTTTGGGAGAGTATTTGAAGTATATACAGATAGTTCTCATCCTTGCGGTTTTAGGCTATCTGCTCTATCATAAAGATCTGTTTCAAAAGTATGCGATCCCTGCCGGTATGATCATAGCAGGCGGTGTTAGCAATATCGCAGATAGATTTATCCATGGTGGTGTGGTGGACTTTTTTCACTGGCATTGTGGTTTTGATTTTCCGGGGATCTTTAACTTTGCCGATGTGATGATAGATGTTGGTGTGGTGATTATCCTATATATCTCCTATCTAAGGGGGGCAAAAGTTTGAAAAGATTATTGATACTACTTCTGTTAGTACTAACGATCGTTAGGGCTGAAGATCCCTATAAAAATATCATCCACTACACGCTAAAAAACGGTCTAAAAGTCTATCTCTTGCCGGATCCAAAGAGCAAAAATGTCCACATCGAAGCGGATGTGGGGGTAGGAATGGGTGTGGAGAGTGATGAAACAGCCGGTCTTTCGCACCTTGTCGAGCATATCGTCTTTCGAGATAGCAGGATAAAGGATAGGGACTTTTATAATCTCTTTAAAGATGCGGGAGCGACATTTGTCAACGGTTATACCCAGTACTACAGGACCCAATACTTAGTCACGATCAAACCTGAAAAAGCTTACTGGGTTGTGGAAAATTTTGCAAAGATGTTTTTTGACAAAAATGTCACCGAGGAGGATCTAAGGGTTGAGCGCGGTGCGTTGCAGATCGAGATCGGAGAGCCAACTTGGCTTGATACGATCTTCCCGGATGCCGCGACGCTTGCTGATCTTGGCGACAAGATATCAGATCTTTTTCCTCCTTCGGGTATGGATGTATTTGAGGATGATTTCGGTATCGATCCCAAAAAGGGCAAACCTCACTACAAAGGCGGCTCTCTCTATCGTAAAAATAACAAGAAATTCACCCTTGAGCAGGTTTTGAAACACTACCGTGACTACTACTATCCCTCAAACATCACACTCAAAGTAGTGGGAAAATTCGATCCCAAAAAGATGCAAGAGGTGATAGAGGAGAGTTTTGGAAAAGTGGCTGATCGAAAAGGGAAAAGCATCAGTGAACCGATCATCAAGGATGCAAAGCTTGATGATAAGCCCTATATCGTCTATGAAGGGGGGATGCGACCGACAGCAACGGTAACGATAGGTGCGAAACTTTTGCAAGATGACCCGAAAAAGATGGTAGTACTAAAGGCATATATGGAGAGCTTGGCTGATAGGCTTAATAAACGTTTTAGAAACAGGCAGGGTGAGACATACGGAGTAGGCGGTGACATCTTTTCATATAGAAATGCCGCTATTGCGGAGCTTAGTTTCTCATCCCCCCATGATGCGTTTGAGAAAAATCTCAAAACCGCCAAAGCGCTTCTGCAAAAAGAGGCTAGCGGGGATATCAACGACTCTGTTATCCAAGAAGCTATAACCCAGAAGCGAAACAAATATGATGCAACAGAGCATGATGTAGATACGCTGATAGGAAGCGTAGATAGGTATATCAGTTATAGGAGGTTTTTTGGGGAAGAGGCTAAAACCCCGTACCGATATCTAGATGAGATCACTCCTGAGTACTTTAGAAAAGTGTTGAAAGAGACCTTCGTTCCAAAGCATGCCTATATGGTCAAGCAGAAGGATTATGTTGCTTTTCCGTATGAAGGGGTAGTACTAGAGATGCTACTAGCATTTATCTCTATCTATATCATACTGAAGTTTTTATCGACACCCTTAAGAGGGGAGAAGGTAAGGTATAAGTTTAGGCTTACAAATATCATCATCTCATTTTTTGTGATACTCTCTATCATCTTTGTATCTGAACTGATACTAAGCTGGATCGTTTACGCACTCATCAAGATAGGCGTTGCTCCGGCAAGGTGGGTGGCAAGCTTTGATATCCCTCTCTCCTATCTAGTTATGACAGTAGATGCGATTTTATCACTTATCATCACCTATTTCGTGATCAAAACACTCTATAGATGGTTCTATACCAAAGCGTTTCTTACCGATAAACATCTAGTACTATTTGGGGCAAAGAGCCAAAAGATAAGGTTGGATGAGATAGAGAGCGTGGAAGCAGTACCCTTCTCTCCAAAATATTGGGGCAGAGTTTACGGCAATGTTCTTCTATTTTGGCGACCGCTGATAAAGGTAGTACTAAAGAGTGCAGAGGAGCTCTATCTGAGAAATTTTCATGCAAAAGAGATCGCAGAAGTGATAAAGAGAGATATTATGAGTGAAAAAATGTAACATTTTATCATCGATATATAGAGATAAAATATTTAAATAACTGAAATATTTTAAATAAATAATAGTAAAGATTTAAATATTTTAATTAAATCTGAAATATTACACTAAGGAAACAATTTAAAGTTTAATTAACAATTAAGATTTTTTTGCTACATTATACTTATAAATCATATTTTAGGAGAAAAACAATGAGACTATCAAGCGCGTTGATAAAGGCACTTGCAGTAACGGTACTTATAGCCGGTTGCGGCGGAGGAAGTGGAAACGGTAACCATACCACTACAAGCGGAAGCGGAGAGAGTGGAGATAAAGTAAATAGTGTAAACAATCAAAACATCTCTATATCATCGGTAAATAGCAGACCTGTAGCCTCAGATGCAAGGGTCGATGCCACTACAGACGGTGATGCATCATTGACACTGACTGCGGTTGATCAAGATGGTGATCCTATCACTTATAAAGTCGTTAAAGCTCCTGAACACGGAACACTAAAAAAATTCGATCAAAAAACGGGAACATTTGTATATAAGCCACAAGAGGGGTATAGCGGTGAAGATAAGTTTCAATATGTTGTAAGCGATGAGGTGAGTGAATCAGATGTAAAAACGGTATATATAAATGTTAAAGATATTGATGAGACGAGTGATACTACTATTCCAAATGCTCCAACTTCACTCAAAATCACAGATGTTACAGCATGTTCGGCAAAAATCAGTTGGCAAGATAACTCCGATAATGAAGATGGGTTTGAAGTCTATGTGCTCTTAGATGATGGGGGCAGTAAACTCAATGGAATATTTTTCGTAAACCAACCCAATGACACAAGTGCCCAAATTCACAATCTAAAACCAAATCAAAAATATCTAGTGATCGTAAAAGCAAAAAATTGCGCCGGTAAGTCAGAAGAGTTGACCGCAACATTTACAACTAAAGCCGTAGCGACTCCACCAAAAGCACCGACTGATCTAAAAGTGGTATCCAAAAATGATAAGTGCGTCAGACTTAGTTGGAAAGATAATGCGGACAATGAGAGCGGATATGAGATCTATCAAGACGGTAAACTTCTAAAAACGATAGATGCGAACTGCCACTGTACACTCATAGCTGATCTTGAGCCTGATACAAACTATCACTTTGAGGTAAAAGCGATCAATAGTGCCGGAAGTTCAGATGCCGCAAGTATCGATGTTAAAACAGATGCCGCTTCCAAACAACCGACTCCAAAGCCGACCCCTAAACCACAACCGACGCCAAATAAAGCACCGACAGTCGCAACAGACGGTGACAAAGTGATCACCATCGGGGATAGTGTATTGCTCAAAGCCAGCGCGAGCGATAGTGATGGAGAGATAGTCAAATATGAGTGGAAAGAGGGTGATACAGTACTAGGTGATAAACCTGAACTTAACTATACTCCGACAACGACCGGAGAGCACAAACTTGTCATCACTGTAACCGATGATGATAACGCAACCGCAAGTAGTGCGGTAAAAGTAAAAGTAAAAGAGAAGACCAAGCCTCAAAAACCGAACCAACCTCCTGTAGCTGATGCGGGTGAAGATAAGTCCACAGAAGTTGGTAAAGCAGTCACGCTAACCGGTAGCGGAACGGATAGTGACGGAAATGTAGTAAGCTATGAGTGGAAAGAGGGCAACACCGTACTAGGTAGTACGGCGACACTCAACTATACACCTACAACAGAGGGAGAGCATAAGCTAGTACTAACGGTTACGGATGACAAAGGTGCAACCGACAGCGATGAGGTTATCGTAACAGCGAAAGCCAAGCCAAAACCGCAACCAAAACCGGATACTACTCCACCGATCATCACACTAAAAGGTGACAAAACAATCACTATAACAGAGGGTGATGACTTTACCGATCCTGGAGCAACGGCTACAGATGATAAAGATGGAGATATCACAAGTAAGATCACAAAAAGCGGAAGCGTTGATACCAATAAGCCGGGAACTTATACCATCACATACAGTGTAAGTGATAGCGCAGGAAATAAAGCCGATCCTGTAACAAGAACCGTTATCGTAAAAGAGAAAGCAAATCAAGCTCCAACCGCAGATGCCGGAGAGGATAAAAGCGTAGAAGTCAATAAAAGCGTCACTCTAACCGGAAGCGGAAGCGACAGCGACGGACAAGTTGTCAAATATGAGTGGAAAGAGGGTGATACTGTATTAGGCAGTTCAGCCACACTCACCTATACACCGTCAAGCGTTGGAAAACATACGCTAGTACTAACCGTTACAGATGACGACGGCGCTACAGGAAGCGACACGGTTGTAGTCACCGCTACTGAGAAGCCAAACCAAGCTCCAACAGCAAACCCTCAATCAACTGAGACCAATGAGGATACGGCAAAAACTATCACACTAAGCGGAAGCGATCCAGATGGAGATAGTCTGACCTATGCGATCGTTTCTCAACCAAGCCACGGAACGGTCACTATCAGCGGCAACCAAGCTACCTACACGCCAAACGCCAACTACCATGGAAGCGATAGCTTTACATTTAAAGTCAATGACGGCAAAGCAGACTCTGCTCCTGCAACCGTAAACATCACAGTCAATGCAACGAATGATAAGCCGACTGCAAATCCGCAAAGTGTTACGATGGATGAGGATACTTCAAAAGAGATAACCCTAAGCGGAAGCGATCCGGATGGAGATACACTCACTTACAGAATCACAAAAAATCCAAATCATGGAAGTGTTACATTAAGCGGAAACAAGGCGACATATACACCGGCACATAACTATAACGGTAGCGATAGTTTCGAGTTTGTAGTCAATGACGGTACGGTTGATTCTGACCCGGCGACAGTGAATATCACTATCAATGATGTACCTGAACCAAATCAAGCTCCAACGATCACTTCGTTAACGGCTAACCCTACAACGGCAGAGGAGGGAGAGACTATCACATTTACAGCTGATGCCACAGATCCGGATAATGATACACTTACATATACATGGGATAACGGCTTAGGAACCGGTAAAACAGTCTCAACCAACTCTCTATCAGTAGGAACGCACACGATAACTGTAACTGTAGATGACGGACATAATCATAGTGTAAGTCGAAGCGTACAAGTAGAAGTGAAACAGAAACAAGATCCGTATGCAGATGGTTGGGTTGTTGCGAAATCTCAATCAATTAGAGACCAAAATATTGAATTAAATAATGGTGATTATGTCAAATTACTGGTTCAAGAGGATAAACAAATTGGAAATGATGATATTTCAGCTGATGAGGTGGTGGTTTATGGAAATATTAACGGTAATTTAATTCAGTTTGATGTAAATAAAAATTATGAGAATAGTATACCTTTGGCTATAGTTATCTATCATGCTGATGGAAGCTATGTAACATCAAAAGAGATTACTTATGATAATTCAAAAGCATTTATAAATTTTGGTGACATAAATTACTAATTTATTAGTAAAAAAAGGGATTTCTTCCCTTTTTTATGTTATAATTTGCAAAAAATAGGAGTTTTGCCATGAGAAGGTTTATAATAAAGTTTATCGGATTGGTTTATTTTTGTTCACTACTTCTTTATGCGGCTGATTCTCCGGGTATAACCGGTACTGTTACAACTCTTCCTGCAAGTGATACTCAACAAAATGCTCAATTGAAGGCAGGGTGGAACTTAATGGGTATTAATGCAAATTTAACACTTGATGAATTAAAGCAGCAATTAGATGATGATAACTTATTAGCTATAATATCTGAAGGGGAAAGATATAAAAAAGTTTTTCCTGATCAATTAAATACATTTCATGCCTTTCAGGATGAAAAAGGTTATTGGATAAAAATAGAACATGATTCACAAATTTCATATATTCCGAAAACATATGAAAATAAGACAATTGGATTACAAAAAGGATGGAATATTATTAACCCATTTAGTAGCTTAACTCTAATAGAAATAAAATCTCAATTAGGAAATAAGTTGGAAGCTATTATTGGTAGAGATGGCATAAGATATAAGAAAAAATACCCAGAACAGTTAAATACATTTACCCATTTTGAAGAACCTTTTGGATATTGGATAAAAGTCAATGAAGAAGCAACACTTATTTTTAGATAAATTAGGAGAACAATGATGAGATATAGATTAGCGGCTCCGGTTATTTTAAGTGCTTTATTGATTACAGGTTGTGGTTCATCTTCGGGAAGTAAAAATAATGACCAACATAATGAAATATCAAAAACATCTTTGTCGATAAAATCAAAATTAAACAAAGGCTTAGTTGCAAAAAACAACGCACTTAGAGATGTCAAAAAAAAATTTAGCGATAAAGTAATCGTTGTGAAAACGGATGTGAAATTAAAAGATGATGATGTAGATCCAGATGTAGTAGTACTCTACGGAAAAATAGATGACCAAAACACAAACGGATTACTTGCAGTAAACCACAAGTATCTAGAAAACCATGCTAAAGTCTCAGTTGAGGTTTATGACAACTCTGGAAAACTTCTAGCGGCATCAGTGCCTAAAACTTTAGATAAAGACCCCTTCTATTTCGGAGAGCTTACTACTAAGTGAGTCCTCTGAAAAACCAACCAATAAATGTTAAAATAAAGTAACATAGAAAGAGAAGGAGAGTGAACAATGCCAACACCCAGTTTCTTCGATTTTGCGATGGCAGACCAAGGAGGAAAAAAGACAA
>JALWLO010000073.1 GCA_027084135.1 Campylobacterales bacterium
GACATAGACTAAACTTTTATGATATAATTTGCTTAAAATTTATAAGAGAGAGGTGTAGAGGTGGCTAAAAGTTTATATGAAACGCTTGGAGTAAGTGAAAATGCATCAGCCGATGAGATTAAAAAAGCGTATAGAAAATTAGCGAGAAAGTACCATCCCGATATCAATAAAGAACCGGGAGCGGAAGAGAAGTTTAAAGAGATCAATGCAGCTTATGAGATATTGAGCGATCCGGAGAAGAAGGCACAATATGATATGCACGGAGATAATATGTTCGGCGGTCAAAGTTTCCATGACTTTGCGGGATCGCAAGGTGGAGCCGATCTGGATGAGATACTAAGGAGTATCTTTGGAGGCGGCGGTTTTGGAGGCTTTGGGGGCTTTGGCGGAAGCGGCGGCTTTGGAGGAAGTAGCTGTGGATTTACAGGAGGCTTCGGCGGATTCTCCTCTCCACCGCCAAATCTCGATGTAGAGACCTCTATCACCATCCCTTTTGATGTGGCGATCAAGGGCGGCAAATATACCGTCCACCGAAACGGTGAGAGTTTTGATATCAAGATACCTGCCGGCATCAAGGATGGTGAGAGACTCAGAGTTAGAGGAAAGGGTGAGAGAAGCGGCTCAAATGTGGGAGATCTCTACATAAGGGTTAAAGTTGCGCCCTCTCCGGAGTATAGCAGAGATGGGGACAACTTAACCAAAGAGATCGATATACCGTTAAAGACGGCGCTTTTTGGTGGAAAAGTGAAGCTTCAAACACCATATAAAGAGATCACGATGAAGATCCCTGCCGGAGTGAAGAGCGGTCAGAAGCTGCGAGTCAAAGAGCAGGGTGTGATCAATAGAAAAACGAAAAAGATGGGTGATCTCTTTGTCAAACTCAATGTCGTTTTACCGAAGGTTGAAGAGTTGGATGAGGATTTGGTAAAATTGATGAAAGAGAAGTTACCTGAGTAAGGAGTGAAGATGCATGGATATGATGAACCGGTATATCTGATAAGCGTGGTTGCCAAAGCGCTCAATATACATCCGCAAACGCTTAGGCAGTATGAGAGGGAGGGGTTGATCACTCCGTCTCGTACGAGTGGAAAGATGAGACTCTACTCTCAAAGAGATATCGATAGGATCAACATGATCCTCAGACTCACTAGAGATCTCGGTATCAATTTGGCGGGTGTGGATGTAATCTTGCAGTTAAAAGATCAGATCGATAAGTTTGAGAGTGAGTTGGAGGAGCTCAAGTTAAAGCTGGCAAAGTATGAAAATGCGGGAACCATACCTCCCGATAAGACAATCGTCAAATCAAGAAGCAGTTATGATATTATCATTTTCGGTGAGTAAGCTGCTTGCCGAAGATGAGTACTCCAAAGTAGTGCGCCGCCCACGCGCTAAATAGTATAAGCCATAAAGTGATCGTCGTTACAAAGAGTATCGTCGAACCTGAAAAGGAGAAGATGGCTCTAAAATAGACAAGAAGCTGAGTCAAGTAGAATAGAATTTTCGTATAGTTATCTACCGCCATTGGGTTGCCTGAGTGTCCGAGGGTAACTCTAGTCCCGAAACCTATAAAAATGGTGTTCAAAAAGCCCAGTACCACCAAGTGCAAAGCAAGTCCAAGCATCGGATGCCCTAGTGCACTCCAGATCATCGATATACCGCCGACTATCAGTGCGAGGGGAAGCCAGTAGACGGCAATATGGAGTATCCATAAGATTGGCGGTGCGCCTTTGGTCGGCAGTTTCCATCTAAAAAGCTCTTTTAGTACTAAGACTCCGGCAACGATAAAAAACACTCCTTCGACCTTGAGATTGAAAAGTTTTATGACTACACCCAAAAGAAATAGTAGAGATAACTGTTTGAGAAGATTTCTGTTTTTCTCTATCATCACATGAGAGAAAAAGGGTACCATCCTTTGGGCAACCGTAAAAGCTAAGAAGATAAGATAGAGATAGACGCCAATCGTTGCGCTTCTTCTGATATCTATGAGATCGATAGAAGTGAAAAAGAGGGCGATATTTGCTACGATACCCATACTCCAGCCCACATTGATCCAAAATAGATCACTCTTATCGGGCAGAAATGAGGCTTTGTATCTCTTAAAAAACGCTAGGAGTACCACTATTTGAGTGATAAGTACTAAAATGGTTGAGATATGTATAAAAAAGGAGTGAAATAGGCTTAGTACTAACGAGAGTGACGCCCCGATGTAGAGGTAGAAGATCTTTGTATAGAGTCCTTTTTCTACCATATCGGTTTGGCTAAATCTCGGATATGTGGTGAGTAAAAAGCCGATAAAAAACGGTGTAAAGATTAAAAATAGTGTGGAATAGGCGTGAAATAAGAGAGGATCGATCGCTGTTGTCATGACCCCACTATAGAGAAATCCAAATAGCGCCATGAAAATGACGGCATTTACCACACCTAGGACAAAAAAGGGTTGGTGCGGTTGTAGTAGAAAATATCCCTTATCTCTCAAAAACTCCTCCTTATCTCTATATGAATGCCACCCTCACCAAAATTATCGAAGTTAGTACTAAATCCTCCTGCTTCTTGACTCTGATCATAGAGATAAAAGAGTCCGGCGGCAAGAAGTATGACCAACAAGATCGCAAAGAGGATCTTGATCTTGCTATAGGGTCTCTCCCCCACTATCTTTCCTGTTCTGGCATTGATGGCGAAGCTGTAATTTTTGCCGTTATGTTTAAAGTCGGCACTCCAAATAGGAAGCAAAATATGTTTATAGGTATTGTTTTGGTGATAGACTTTCATCTCATTTATCTGCTGTCTATCACCGCCGATATCGGCTCTTACGGCATGCTCTATCTGATAGCGCATATACTCTCTTGCGATATCTACACCCTCATCGAGTGCCACTTCATACCCCTCACTCTCAAATCCGCTTAGATATCTCTCATCAAAAGAGACCAGATTTTCCAAATCCCATGGCGCAAGGGAGTCGATAAGCTTTCTAGGAATACTCTTGGATGCTCCGACAAGCACATCATCGAAACTAAGTTTCACTATTCCGCTTACAGGCGTCCACTCGATTCTCTCGACGATATCCTCTACAAGCTCCTCTCTACCGTCGATAAAGACCCTCCTTGTTACTCTTTCATGATAGACATCACCTCTCATACCGTTATATCTTGTGATCGTTAAACTATCAAAAGTCCAGTAGGGGAGATAAACACCCTCTAGTGTCGAGTCGGTATCGTAGATATTTTTGATGGAACTTGGTGCAAACCAGAGACTTCCGATCCACTCTTTAAATATCTCTTTCGCCTCATCTCTATTTATCTTGAAGGGTAAAAGGGACTCGGGTTGTATCGGTAGTAGTGAATCGACATTTGTGATGATCGGAGTGTGGCAGTATGGGCAAGTGGTGCTTCTTGTGTGAAAATCGACGCTAAAGGATGCCGCACAGGAGGGGCACTTGATCTCTTGAAGCGGATGTTGTAGTGACCAGTTTTTGACTTTTATCTTTTTGAGGGCGGAGTGTAGATCATGCTCTTTGATAGGAAGCGGAGGAGGGGTAATGCGATTGAGACTTCCGCAGTAGTTGCACACCAGTGCATCCTCATCTGCACAAAAAACGAGATTTGCCCCACAGTTTTGGCAGGGGAAACTCTTTTTGGAAAAGAGTAGATGTGAGCTATCTGTTTGCATTATCTACTTTAACGGCGGCGGTGTTAGAAGATTAAAGAGCGCTTCTACCTCATCGATCTCTCTCGCTTTGACCCAACTCTCCATGCCGTTTGTCCACATCAGGGTATCTGAGTTTATCTCATTTTTTTTGATAAGCTCCTCTATCTCGTCGATATTTAGCGGACCTATCGGCTCTTTATCTTTGGCGTAGTAGTACATTCTCTCAAAAACTTCAGGTACATAGCCCCTTTTATCGGTCGAGGATGAGCGGTTGAAGCCTTTTGAGAGCTTATCGGCCATCGCCATACCGACTCCCATGCCGGCTCCAAGTGCCGCACTACCGCCGGCACCTTCACCGCTCGTAAGAGACTCGGCGCTCTGAAACTCCAAATATTTGCTTAGGTCATTGATGACACCCATACTCGTTCTTTTGTCAAGCGCCTCCTCTACCGCTTTTGGTACGGAGATATTCTCTATCAAAAACTTTGTAAGCTCTATGCCGTACTTTTGAAATTCAGCTGATAATTTTTGAGTGAGATATTCGCTAAGTTGCGTATAGTTTGCCGCTAGATCCAAGATAGGGATATTGGCATTTGCGATAATGTCTGAAAATCGTGAGACGATGATATTTCTGAGTTGATTGCTAATCTCTTGGACTCTAAAATCCCCGTCGGTTCCGACGATCTCTTTCAAAAAGAGTGCCGGATCAGATATCCTCATCTCATAGGTACCAAAAGCTCTCACTCTCACTACGCCAAACTCTTTATCTCGGATGATGATAGGATTTTTTGTACCCCATTTAAGGTCGGTGAATTTTCGCATATTGACAAAATAGACCTCCGCCTTAAAGGGTGACTTAAATCCGTGATCCCAGTGTTGGAGTGTCGTCAATATCGGTAGGTTGTTCGTATCGAGTTCATAAAGTCCCGGTCCCAGTACATCGGCGATCTCACCCTCATTGACAAAGATGGCTACCTGAGACTCTCTGACGGTTAGCTTCGCACCGTACTTGATCTCATTGTTGTAGCGATTAAATCGATAGACGAGGGTGTCGTTACTCTCATCTAGCCAATCGATCACATCGATAAACTCTCCAAATATCTTATCCCAAAATCCCATCTCGCTTCTCCTTAAGCTCTTTTTCTACCCGCTTTTAAAAGCGCCTCTTTGAGATGATTCTCTAGCTGGTTGAGTTCACCTTCAGCTTTCTCTCTCGCCTCTCTACCTTTTCTCGCGATCTCCAAAGACTCCTCAATCGAAGCTATAAGGTCTTGGTTTGCCTTTTTGATCGTCTCGATATCAAATACCCCTCTCTCTACCTCTTCTCGTATCATCTTGTTGGACTCTTTGAGATTTTTTGCATTCTCTTCCAGTAGCTCATTGGTCAAGTCGGTTGCACTTTTAACTGATTCAGCCGCCTTTTTACTTCGATAGATGGTGATTGCTTGAGCGAGTTGGTTTTTCCAAAGCGGGATGGTGTTGATGAGTGTTGAGTTGATTTTAGAGATGAGATTTTTGTCATTCTCTTGTACCATTCTGATACTTGGGAGTGCTTGCATCGCTACCTGTCTGGTGAGTCTTAAGTCATGTATCCTTCTCTCAAGGTCATTTCTTGTGGCAATCACATCTTTTAAGCCGAGCGTCTTAGCCATTTTTTTACTCTCACCCGCCTCTTTTTGAAGTTGTGGGATAATCTTCTCATCAAGCTCCTTGAGTTTATAGACTCCCGCGGCGATATACATCTCAAGTTCATTAAAGTAGTCAAAATTGACATCATACAATCGATCAAGCGCGGTGATATCTGTCAAGAGTTGCGTTTTATGAGCCTCTAGCTCATCGGTGATCATATCGATCTGCTTTTTCACCTCTTCATATTTGTTCAAAAACTTCACCGCAGGAGAGGTAAATCCGAAAAGCTTTGCAAAGAAGCCCTGTTTTTGGTTAGGATTTAACTCATCGACATCGAATCCTTTGATCTTGGTAACAAGGTTGTTTAAGAGATCTCCCGCATCTCCCAAATCTTTATTTTTCACCCCCTCTAACATACTATCGGCTAGCGCGTTTATCTGCTCTTGCGCTTTGGATCCGAAATAGAGTACGGAGCTTGGATCTTTGATATCGATCTCTTTGGCAAGTAGCTCTATCTTTGTCTGATCTTTGATCGATGCCTCTTCGTACTTGATCATATCTTTGGAAGCTTCATCCTCCTCTACCACCTCTGTTTGGCTTAGCTCTTTCGTACTCTCTTTGAGATCTTCCGCCATCTCATTTAACTCCTCTTGCGCTTTGTCTAGTGCTTTTTTCTCTTCTCTTTCCATTTTTATACTCCTTCATGTTTTATCTGTTTGGTTAACGCCTCGATCTGAACATCGAGCATCATGATATCATCGTCATTGAGCTTCTCTTTTTGCCTCGCAATCGTTTCAACGACACTCTCCAAGAGTTTGTTGTAGTTCTTTTCCATCTTCTCATCTATGTTGCCAAGCTGATAGTTCTTGAGATATTCGCTACTGATCTTTTGACTTCTATCAAGATAGATCTTGAAAAACTTTCTCGCCTTTGAGAGATCTATCGGAGAGCTTTGGACACTATGGACGATCTCTCTGCTCTCATCGATGATCTTATCAAGCAACGCTTTGGTTTGAGGATTTTTGAGTTGGGTCTTGATATCTTCTAGCTCCTCCAGTCTTTTCAATGCATCGTTTGTGATATCTAAAACATCCTTCGCATCTACACCCGCCGGCAGATTCGGTAGTTTATCGACTCTCGGATCGAATCCGTAGTAGAGATAGTATCCTAAAAGTGCCGATAGTGCTAGTACTAACGAAAAGAGTGTAGAGTTGTTAGTACTAACGGTTGATGTGTAATAGGTAGCAAAGGATAAGATCATCGCTGAGATAAATTTGAGAGGATATTTCGGAGCTTTGGCTATGGGTGAGGCGTCATAGGCTTTTTCTTGCGCGATACCTTTTTTTGTCAACTTTGCCGCAAGGATAAAGAGGCTTAAGGAGATGATATTTCTAATCACGCTCGCACCGTTTGTGCTTAGAAAAGAGAAGATGATCGTGATCGCGATCGGCATCGGAAGGATATATAAAAGTGCGCCTTTTGCGACGATTTTATCTTTAAGATCGGGGTTATATCGTTTTGCTTTTGACATTTAGTTGCCTAGTAGAGAAAATATGGTCTCGATAGAGACAAATCCGACACTGAGAAACAGTAGCAACAAACCCACCAACTTTTTCAACCCTAAACCTTTTATCCCAAATTTTAGATCATTAAATATATCGGATATTAATATATTTAAAGATAAAATCTGCTTACATTGTATTTGAGTAAAGAAAAATTTAAGGTTGTCTATGTACGAAGCGTTAGATAAGCAGTATGTTTTACATAGTTATGCGAGGGAGTATATCAATTTCGTTCGCGGGGAGAGTGCTACTCTCTATAGTGATAAGGGTGAGGATTATATCGATTTTAGTTCCGGTATCGGAGTGGTGAGTGTGGGACATGCGAACAAGCGGGTTAATGAGGCGATTTGTGATCAAATCAACAAAATCACCCACATCTCTAACCTCTTTTATATCGAACCTCAAGCCAAACTTGCCGAAGCGTTGGTAAAGCTTTACGGTGAAGAGATGCGACTCTTTTTTGCAAACTCCGGTGCTGAAGCCAATGAGGCGGCGATAAAGATAGCGAGAAAGTACGGTGAAGTAGATGGAAAGATAAAGAGATATAAGATCATCACGCTCAAAAACTCCTTCCACGGTAGAACCATCTCTACGCTCAAAGCGACGGGACAAGCATCGATGCACAACTATTTTGGTCCATTTCCGGACGGCTTTGTCTATGCGGATAGTATCGATGAGATCGAGTCGCTTTTGGATGAGAAAACCGTTGCGGTGATGGTAGAGCTGGTGCAGGGTGAGGGCGGTGTAGAACCGCTCGATAGAGCGCGTGTACAAGCATTGGCAAAGCTCTTAAAGCAGCGAGATATATTGCTGATCGTCGATGAAGTGCAAACCGGCGTCTATCGAACGGGTGAGTTTCTTGCTGTTAACCGTTACGGCATCAAAGCTGATATCGTTACATTGGCAAAAGGGCTTGGCGGTGGAGTGCCGATAGGTGCCGTGATGACGAGACTTATTGATATCTTTCGTCCCGGAGATCACGGCTCCACCTTTGGCGGAAACTACCTTGTTACGAGAGCTTCGCTCGAGGTAGTGTCGATACTTGAAGCGTTGAAGCGTTCAGGCAAACTCGATGAGACGATCAAGCGCTTTGATGAGGGCTTGGAGGAGATCTACCAAAAGCATCAAACGCATATCAAAAAGAGAGTCGGTATCGGTTTGATGCAGGGATTTAGAATGAGTAGCGCTGAAGTATTAAAAGAGATATTAAAGCGTGCCTTGCAAAATAGGGTGTTAGTACTAAAAGCGGGAAGAGATACACTTCGCTTTCTTCCACCGCTTACCATAAGTGATGAGGAGATGAGGGTTGGTTTTGAGAGGCTTGATAACGCTTTTAGTCTGCTCTAGTTTGCTATCGGCATCAGAGCGTGATCCTCTCAATGCTCTCAAGCGGCAGCAGCTGGAACTTGATAAGAGACTCAGTAGTCTCAAGGCAAAAAAGCTAAAAAATGAGTGGATAAATCCGATCATCGCCACCTATAGTTACTCTAGAAGCGATCAATTTTCCCAAATCAATAAAAGCCGCTTTTTTGCTATCTCGATCGATCAACCGATATTTAAGAGCGGCGGGATCTACTTTGCCGTCAAATACTCAAAAGCCTCTAAAAGGCTCTTTGATATACTTGATGAGATCAAAGAGAGAGAGCTTATCAAGCAGTTATATAGCACCCTCCTATCGCTCAAAAAGATAGATCTATCGATTAAGAGAGCAAAACTTGAGATCGATAACGCCCAGATTGATGTCAAAAGGAAGCGGGAGCAGTATGATGCTTCGCTCATTGATAGCTCATTTTTGGATAGTGCGATTGTAAAGCTCAACACACTAAAGAGAAAACTATTAGAGCTTCAAAGCTCAAAAAAGAGTCTCTTGGCAACCTTTAAAACCCTCAGTGATGAGGATTATAGGGCGTTGTCTCTGCCTGAGTTCAAACTCCTATCAAAAGAGGAGTTTATAGAGAAAAACATAGAGATCCAAAAGGCAAAGCGGGATGTCCAAAGTAAGAGATATCTCAAAAATATGACGATCTCCAACTATCTGCCGACTATTTCTCTCTTTGGTGAGTATAGTAGGCAAAAAGATAGTTTTAGACTTTTTAGACAAAATGATGAGCATAGGCGATACGGTATCAAGGTTTCAATGCCTATCTTCAATATCAATCGATCTAAAGAGATCGAGATCAAAAAGATAGAGTATCTCAAATCAAAGCTTGCCGTTAAAGAGAAGGCGATGGAGCAGAGGGCGCTCTATGAGCGTCTAGTGACGAAGATAGCTTCTCTCAAGGAGGAGGAGAGACTTGCAAGAGAGAGTAGTAGACTCTATCAAAAGTTGGTAAGAAGCACGAGAGATGGGGTGAGAGCAGGAGAGAAGAGCCAAATGGATCTAAAGAGTATGGAAAATTCAAAAAAGATGGCGGATATCGACGCAAAGATCATAGCGCTTGATATCGCAAAAGAGTTGATAGAGTTTAGTAGTAAGATAGATGATGAGATTTAGTAGATATATGCAGGAGTGGCTCTACGGCAATGACGGCTACTATGCCAACTATAGAGATATCGGTAAGGGTGGAGACTTCTACACGGCGGTGAGTAGTAGCCAATTTTTTGGCGGAAGTATTGCAAATAGACTCATCAATGTGATCGATGAGGGATTTTTGCCCAAAGATACCGCTATCGTTGAGATCGGGGCGCATAAGGGCTATATGCTTGCGGATATTGTGCAGTTTATCTATACATTAAGACCCGAGCTTCTCGAGACTTTGTCGTTTTATATCATCGAACCCCATAGTCAAAATATTCTGGAACAAAAGCGATATTTTAGAGAGAGTTTTGGAGATGCGGTAGTGTTAAAGCACTTTGATAGCTTTAAAGAGCTAAAGCTTGAGAGTGCTTTTGTGGTTGCCAATGAGATATTTGACGCCTTTGCGTGTGAAGTGGTCAAAGATGGGCAGATGCTCTATGTAGAGGATGGGGAGCCCTATTTTGGCGAGATAGATAGAGAGATCAAAGAGATAGCTAAGAAGTACCATATCTTTCGGGGAGAGATCGGTGTGGGATATCGTGACTTTGCAGAGGATATGAGCAGAGCGATAGAGAGGTTTGAGTTTGTGACATTTGATTACGGCGATCTCTTTAAGAGAGATGACTTTTCACTAAGGATCTACCATAAACACCATACCTATCCCTTTTTTGCATTGACAAAGTTTGTAACAGATGAGAGTGAGAAGCCAAAAGATGTGACTTTACAGGAGTTATATAAACGAAGCGATATCACCTATGATGTCAACTTCTCCTATCTGCAAGATAGCTTTAAAAGTGCGGGTGTGGAGACGCATCTCTATAAAACACAACTTGCGATGCTGGTAGAGTTTGGTATAATAGAACTGCTTGATATGTTAAAAAAGCATGTTAATGAAGAGGTCTATCTCAATGAACTCAATCGCGCGAAGGTTTTGATAGATCCGACATTTATGGGTGAACGGTTCAAGGGGATCGTTTTTAGGAAAAAGTAGGAGGGGAGAGATGAAGATAGTTGTAAACGGTAAAGAGATGGAGATAGCAGAGAATCAAACGATTATGCATCTTCTAAAAGCGTTAAAAATCGAAGATAAGACGATGGCGGCAGCCGTAAATATGGAGGTTGTAAAGAAGGAGAACTGGAGCAAGCACCTCTTAAACGAGGGGGATAGGGTTGAGTTTCTCCACTTTGTAGGCGGTGGCTAAGAGATCAAGCTCTTTTGTAAGTTCTATGAGTGTTGCAGAGAGCTTCTCTTTTTGTTTAGTACTAGCGTATTGTATCAGTGTATCTGCTAGTGTTGCGATGGTTTCGATCTCTAGATTGTGAGCCATAAATCGTATCTTTTTTGCTTCTGTTAGTACTAATGTACTTCTTCTCTTTGAAGAGGAGCCATCTTCGATATTGGCTAACGCTACTTCGCATCTAAAGATAAAAGTCTCGATCACTTCATAGCTGATCTTGTTTGTCATGAAATCCCCTATCAAGATACACTCTCCCTATCATAAAGAAAGAGACTCATCTTCTCTACCAATCTCTCTTTATTGACCGGTTTGGTGAGATACTCATCCATACCCGCTTCAAGAAATTTCTCTCTATCCCCTTTGAGTGCATTTGCCGTAAGCGCGATGATAGGTGTATGTGTTCTCTTCTCTTTTTGCTCGATCTCCAAAATTTGCTTCGTTGCCTCTATACCGTTGAGATTTGGCATATTTTCATCCATCAAAATGATATCAAACTTATCATTTTTAAAAGCCTCTACTGCTTCTATCCCATCGTTTGCAATTTTAAAGTTCATATTAAGTTTTTTTAGAAGTAAACTCATAAACATCTGGTTTGCTTTATTATCCTCTACCAAAAGAACCTTTTTTCCTTTCATCGCTTCTATATCTTGCTCTTTTATCTTTGCCTCTCTCTGATATTTACCTACACCGATATCGATATCGAAATAGAAGGTACTTCCTTTACCCGGCTCACTCTCTAGCTTCAACTCTCCACCCATCA
This sequence comes from Campylobacterales bacterium, assembly GCA_027084135.1. GTDB lineage: Bacteria > Campylobacterota > Campylobacteria > Campylobacterales > QNZT01 > QNZU01. The sequence continues at coordinate 11,353 of JALWLO010000073.1, forward strand.
ATGAGACAAGTTTGGAAGAGATAGCAAGACCAAGTCCTGTTCCACCATACTTTCTTGTGGTTGAACTCTCCGCTTGGCTAAAGGCTTTGAAGATATCTGCTTGTTTCGACTTTTCGATACCTATACCTGTATCTTTTACCTTGACATGTAGCTTTTTGTTTTTGTAGCTGATTGATAGCTCTACCTTTCCGTTTCTCGGAGTAAATTTGATAGCATTGGAGAGGAGATTTGCGATGATTTGTTTGATCCTCAAAGGATCGCCATAGAGTGCAGACGGTAAATTTGGATCCATTTTAAGTGTTAGGTTGATACTCTTTTCTGAAGCTTTGGCTCTAAAGAGATCTACCACACTTTTAAACTCATCTTCTACATTGAAGTCTGTTTTATCGATCGTGAGATTTCCACTCTCTATTTTAGAAAAGTCAAGAATATCATTGATAATGCCAAGGAGTGTGTAGCTTGATGAGTGGATCGTTTGAAGATAACTGAGTTTCTCCTTATCATCCTCTTTCTCTCTCAAGAGGTCAATAAATCCTAAGATCGCATTTAAAGGGGTTCGTATCTCATGAGACATATTTGCCAAAAACTCTGACTTTGCTACATTTGCTTTTTGACTCTCCTCGACCATCTTTTGGACCTTTTTATTTGCTTCATGAAGTTTGATATTTGCTTCTAAGATCTTATCCCGAATTGGTTTTGAACTGTAGATGAGTGATAAGACGATAAAGAGGAAGGTGAGTATCTGAGCATAGATATAGACATCTCTTTTTTTCTCTATCTGGCTATTGATCTCCTTGAGTCTCCCCTTTACCAGCAGAATCTCCTCATAAAGTGTTTTTAATCGATTTTGCAACAGTTCTCTATTGTCTTTGATGATCTTATCGATACGCTTTTGAATTTGGAAGAGTTTGAGATAGTTGCTATCCTCGCTACTATTAATGAAATGCTCTTTCTCTTTTAAAAGATCGGCGATTTTGTTGAGATTCTCAATCACTTTTCCTCTTATCTCCTGCTCTGATATGATAGCCGGTGACTCAAGCTCCTGAGTGGGCATAAAGGTAAACGGAGTAGCGTTGTCAAGATTTACCTCTCCACCAAATTTTAATACATTGATGAGATAGTCAGACTCTTTTAGATTTTTTTGGATCTCCTCTTGATACTTTTCTAACTCATCACTACTGCTTACAGTGCTGAGCTTTTCAAAAGTGTATTTCGTATCTAGTGTAATCTTTTGTGTATGTTTGAGGATATTTAACTCCTGTCTCGTACTAATCGTTCTATTTTCAAGTGACTTGATTAAGTTATTAAAGAGGTAGTTCATGCTTGCAACGATAAAAAGACCTGCGATAGAGAGTCTTAGCAAGATATTAAGTCTATTATAGGTAGAGAGTATCTCTTTATCTACTTTGGCACCTTTTAATTTGTGTAATTTCATTTTTTTACCTTTCAAAATAAACTATTTTAATTTTTGTCAATTAAATCTTTTTTTGTTTAATTTATATTACCTTTATATCGACCTTAAGTCGCTTTTATTGATAGATGGATGAATAAAAAGTTTTGATTTGAAGGTGATGGTGTGAAAAGTTTTATAAAGTGTATCGTTTAGAAACAGAGAGTAGAGTTAATTGGATAAAACTCTCACTCTCTTCTCCTCTTTACTCTCTATTTGGGCGATCTCTCCGACCCCCTTTTGGTAGTAGCCCGGAATGTCGCCACACCTGATCTCTATCACATCGTCAAAGATCTTTCCGGCTATCTCTTTTTGATCATAGTGCGCTTTTAATTCGCAATTTGAGTTTCTTCCCGTGATGATATCTCCGACATCAGCCCATAGGTGGAGGGTATACATACCGTTTGGTTTACCGTTTTTTGTAAACCTTACTACGATGGAGTTGTTTCTCTTTTCATAGATCGTTTGCTCATCTTTTGCATAATCCTCACTCTCTACAACTCTATTGCTAGTGACACTATAGGTTGTTTTGTATGTAGAGTCCTTTTGTTTATTGACATAGGTAGTGTATCGATTTGTTTTACTTTTAGATGGTGTCATATACTCCCATAGATTATATGCTTTTGCTGAGTGCGTTCTTGAAGCACTATCAACCTCACTACTTCTTTTTTTTGAGTCTCCTCCTCCGCATCCACTCACCAAAAATGCGATTAGCGTAAAAGAGAGTAATCTTCCATACATTTTTAAACCTTTTTACGATATTTCATGATTGTTTCTATAGTATCGACATATAGATAAAAAATCTCTGCTTATTATAGAGAAATTTAGTAAAATGTTACTAAAATTTTTATCATATCTCACAAAAGGTAACATCCACTTATCCAAATTTTCTAAAAAAGTCACCCAAGGTGAAAAAGAGTGCTATTGTCAATATAGGAGAAAGTATCCAGACAATCGATCCCCTCGCTTTAAAGAGTCTTAGATAAAAGTTCCAGAGCGATACCAGTACTAAAGCGATATGGGTGATAAAGAGTAGCTTATTGATCAAAAAATATTTTGCGTAGTAGGCAAAGATGACGATCGCTACAAAGAGTGCGATATCTATGAGCAATGCTTTGGTATCCCTACTCTTTTTAAAGTGAAAATAGATAGCCACTATCGTTAGTACTAAGAGTAGGGCGATAATGATATATCTCATTTTATACCGATCCAATCATCAATCTTGCCACTATCTTTACTCTGCGTTCCGATGAGAAGATCAAGCGCCTTCAACTCCTTCTCCAAGCTTTTATCCCCTATCTCTTTCATTTTTGTATGAAAGTAGTTTCGAAATAGCTTCAATAACTTTTGATACCCCTCACTCACTTCAAGTTTGCAAGATCTTCTCTCCCAAGTTTTGATAGATGTAAATTCAGCTCTATCTGGCGGATATATCGAGATATGTTTCAAGAGAGCCGGATAGGGGAGTGTGACATTATCATTGCAACTTTTATGTGCATCGATTAAAAAGTTTTTCATCACATCTACATATCTGGCTAGTACGATCGCTTTTTTTATGGAATGGTTTTGATAGTATTGTGCGTTTAACGCATCTAATCTAACTTTTTTAATATCAAGATTTGGAATACCTATCCATACCTCTTTTGAAGAGCTATAGTGTTTCCCATCCCTATCTTGATATTCGATATTTAACTCTATAGGTTTATCGGTATCGGAGAGTTTTTTTAACTTTAACAAGATAATGCCACCTTTCACACCACTCTCATCGGTTGGAGTCGGAAATAGCGTGTTTACATACATGATCTCTCCAGTCGCTCTATTTGCATCAGGAGAGCCGTAAACCGCTTCGATCTTGTATGCCGGAGAGTTTAAGGAGAGTTTTAGATCAAAAACTAGCGGTGTCACCATATACTCAAACTCATTGTCCAGTCTCTTTTGAAACTCTTTGGAGGAGTGGATAGAGTAGTAGTTGGCACCTCTGGTTTTGCTTATCGCCTCGACTAAATCGTTGTTAAAATCGACACCGACGCCGATAAAAGTGGTATAGATCCCCCTCTTGCTCGCCTCTTTTGCTAGATCGAAGAGTCCACCTTTGCTAAGTTCGCCTCTATTTGGCATCGCATCGGTGATAAAGATGATTCGATTTTCGCTATTTTTATCAAGCTCTTTTGTACGAAAGAGCTTGAGAGCCTCCTTGTATCCCGCACTCCAGTTTGTGCCGCCTCGCTCTCTTAACTCCAAGATATGTTTTTTTATCGCCTTTATATCGGTTTGAGAGAGAGTTCTAAGCGGTTTTGCTATGTATGATCTATCATCAAAAAGCACGATACCTAGTGAGTCGTCACCTTTGAGGTGATCTATCAAATGAACAATAGATTCGGTTGCTATTTTGATCTTTGGAGTGCCTTTTTCATCACTATTTTTCACTCTATTTCCAAACCTATCATAGTAGTAGCTATCAAACGGTGCCCCCATCGAGCCGGATATATCTAGTACTACCACTAAGTTTAATCTTCTTCTCTTGAACTTTTGAAGGTCGATATTGGAGTCGAGTCCGACAGCTAAAAATGCTTCCAACTCTCCACTAAAGGGGTTTTTCTCTCTTGCGGTTGCATATTTTGGACAAAAGAGCTCTTTACACTCATGCTCTGCTTTGATATCAAAGTAATGGTCATAAAATACTCCCTCATAGGTGATACTATCAACCTTAGGAAGATAGCCTCTTTTGATATTTTCATAGAAGTTGTTTGCATCTTTTGCACCACCAACACTAAGCCCCAGTGACTTCATTATCGGAGCCGTTTGTATGGTCGGCATCCTAAGGGATCTGACTCTCTTATTGCTATGCTCTTTGGTTGCATTATATTCCCAGTCATCTACTTTTCCCGTTTGAGCATTATAAGCAGTTGAAACATAACCTACCAGTAAAAAAACTATTAGTACTAAACTTTTAAACATATCATCTCCAATTTTGGCTTGCTATATTATATAATAAAAAATGGGATATATTGTGGAGTCTATCTTTTTATAGATCATCCGAT
>JALWLO010000074.1 GCA_027084135.1 Campylobacterales bacterium
CCCAAAAGAGGAAGAGGGTGGATTAAATAGGGTTTTAAGGATAGATATTAACTCCTGGAGATATAGCAGTATCAAGACAAAAGGATCAAATCCACACTCGATCGATAGAGCCGGAGATAGTGATAGGTTTTATGTCAGAACGCAAGGGTCTAAAAGCTTTGATGTCGTAAATTTCAAGACTAGAGAAGTTAAAACCATAGATCTTTACGGTGATACACCAAGATCGATAGGTGCTACAAACCTAAAGTATCATATACAACTCCTACCTGCAAAATATCGCCCTTTGATATACATTATTGATACGGATAACGACAAGATCATAGGTAGAGTAGGAGATGACTTCAACTTCTACGAATCAACCGCAAACGGTCACACCGGATGGCTAGATAGTAAACACTTTGTATTGGTCGATAGAGTCAATAAAAGGCTATCGGTATATGAAGTGATAGATCACGGCGAATCATTGGATTTTGAGAAGACTCAGACAATAGATATGCAAACTTCATATCACGGCATTATGAGAGTAGAAAATGTTAAAAATAGTGAAGATTTATATACATTTTACGGCATGGGCGAGGGAGATATTGAAGATGGTATTCCTCCATTTGTTGTGAAATTCAAGTTTGACCCGACTCATGGAAAACTTAAAAAAGTGGCAAAAACATATCTTAGATTTAGTACTAAAAAAGTAAACGGTATCACCCCACAAACACATCACGCCGGTATCAGTCCAAACGGTGTAGAACTATTTGTACCAACTACCGATGGGAAGCTATATATATTGGATAGATTTTCTATGAAGATCAAAAAGATCTTAAAAGTCGGGTTGGGAGCTGGTCATGTTTACTTCTCAAAGTCTAAAAATTTAGCGATAGTATCAAACCACGATGCACCGTTTGTATCTGTTATAGATTTGGATAGTTTTGAGCTTATTAAGAATATCAAAATCACTGATAAAAAGTTTGAGAAACACCAACTTCAACCTCATACATCATACATCAGTCGTACAGGCAGATACTTTTATACCTTTTCAACAGCCGATGGAGACTTTTTAAGGATCGATCTTGATAGATTGGAGGTCAAAGATAGACTCCATGTCGGAGGAGCTCCTGAACAGGGGCACAGCTAAGAGGATACTCTCTTAGCAGATAAAGTACTCTCCGTCAAAGCTAACGAGAGAGTAGTTTCTATCATGCCCTAAACTCTCCTTTAATCCTTCGATGGACAAAAAGGATAGACTATCCGCACCGATATACTCTCTTATCTCTTCATCACTCATGTTGGCACTGATAAGCTCTTCATAACTTGGCGTATCTATACCGTATTTGCACGGGTGCTTGATCTGTGGAGAAGCTAGCTTCATATGCACCTCTTTGGCGCCGGCATCTTTGAGCATCTTCACGATCTGCTTAGATGTCGTTCCTCTCACAAGTGAGTCATCTATGATCACCACCCTTTTGCCCTTGATTACCTCTTTGATGGGTGAGAGTTTAAGCCTTACCTTGAGATCCCTCATCTCTTGGATCGGCTCTATAAAGGTTCTACCGACATAGTGATTTCGCACGATACCGTTCTCAAAAGGTATGCCGCTCTCTCTCGCATACCCCAAAGCCGCCGCTACACCGCTATCTGGTACCGGGAGTACGATATCGGCTTCGACAGGATTTTCTTGTGCGAGTCTTTTTCCCATCTCCAGTCTTTTTTCATAAACATTTTTACCGTCTATCACGCTATCGGGTCTTGCAAAGTAGATATACTCAAAGGCACAGGGTCTGGGTTCACTCTCATATAGTTGGATAGACTCCGGTTCCTTACCCTTCTCAAATATCAGCATCTCACCCGGTCTTACATCTCGTACAAAATCAGCTCCGACAAGATCAAAGGCACAAGTCTCGCTCGCTACGATATATCCGCCGTTTGGAAATTTTCCAAGAGACAAAGGTCTAACCCCATATTTATCTCGTATAGCAAACATCTTTTTTCTACTCTGTATCACAAAGCAGTAGGCACCCTTGATATCCTCTAGTGCCTCTATGATCCGCTCTTGAAGGGTCGGCTTTTGGCTTCGTGCGATAAGATGGATGAGATTTTCGGTATCCATCTCCGACTGGAAAATGGCACCCTCATTGATAAGTTTTTCTCTTATCTCATTTTTATTGATGAGATTTCCGTTATGGGCGATAGAAATTTGACCAAGTTTATAGTTTGCCATGATAGGCTGAGCATCTACTACCGATTTGCTACCAGCCGTTGAGTATCTATTGTGTCCTATCGCCATAGAGCCTTTGAGATAATCAAAGTTCTCCTCATCCATAAAGACTTCAGTTACAAGCCCTTTTCTCTTTCTCGTTCTGATCGTACTACCGTCACTTGCACTGATACCGGTTGCCTCTTGACCGCGATGCTGCATCGCAAAAAGCGCATAATATGCCACTTTGGAAGCATTTTTTACATTAAATACACCCACTACCGCGCACATCTTAAAGTCCTAAACAGTCTGTAATATTATAGAGTCCGCTATTTTGAGAGACAAGCCATTTGGCAGCTTTTATCGCGCCCTTCGCAAAGGTATCTCTACTTGTTGCGGTGTGATTTAACTCGATAAACTCTCCGTCATTGTAAAAGCCGACCGTATGCCTCCCTACGATATCTCCGCCTCGTAGAGCCATCACCGCTATCTCATCCTTGCTTCTCTCTCCGATGTTGCCGTCTCTTCCGCTCACTCTCACTTTATCCAGTTCAAGCCCCCTCGCTTTTGCGACATGCTCCGCAAGGGTGAGAGCCGTACCGCTTGGCGCATCTTTTTTATATCTATGGTGCATCTCCACGATCTCCGCGTCAAAATCATTCAGCGCTTTTGATGCGATGGATGCCAATTTATTTAAGATCGCCACTCCTAAAGACATATTGGTCGCATAGAGTATCGGCATCTCTTTGGAAGCGGTTGCCATCAAATTCATCTGATGCGCGCTCAAACCGGTCGTACCGATCACTAAAGGGGTTGGATTTTTCAGCGCCCCCTCCAAAAGCGCTTCAGTGCCGTCCGGTAGTGTAAAATCTATCACTACCTCACTCTGTTCAAGCATCACATCCACACTGTTTGTGACCACTATCCCCTCATCTATAGGAAAATCTATCTTCTCTATAGCATGCGCAACACTTACCTTTGCTAGTTCATCATTTTTTAGATTTTCGAGCAATAACCTACCGACTCTACCTGTTGAACCGTGTACACCTACTTGTATCATCCCCGTCCTTAATGTGATTTTGCTACAACTTGAAGTGCCGCTATCGCCCCATCACTTGCGGCACAAACCACCTGTTTCGGTGCCTCTATGCGTATATCTCCCGCCGCATATAAGCCCTCGACAGAGGTATTCATCGATAGATCGACTATCACCTCTCCCCACTCATTTACCTCGCACAAGAAGCTACCGTCCTCCTGTTTGAGTACTTGATTTTGCACATCCATACCTACAAAGATAAAGACTCCGGGTACCTCTATGTGCCTCTTGGTACCCTCTTTGGAGATGATATCCACACCGGTAACTCCACTCTCATCACCCAATATCTCATCCACTACGCTATTTAGTACTAACTCTATTTTGCTATTTGCTTTTACTCTCTCAACCGTATGCGGTGAAGCTCTAAAGCTATCTCTCCTGTGTACCAGATAGACTTTTGAGCAGATATTTGCCAGATAGAGAGCCTCCTCCAGTGCGGTATCACCTCCGCCTATCACCACAACTTCTCTATCTTTATAGAAAAATCCGTCGCAAGTAGCGCAGTTGCTTACCCCTCTTCCATAGTAGGTATCTTCCCCTTTGATACCCGCTCTTTTTGGTTTGCTTCCGGTAGCGACGATCACACTTTTTGCTTCTATTTTGTCGCCGCTCGCTAAGTGAAGTAAAAAGTGCTCACCCTCTTTGGAAACTCGTTTTACTTCACTCATCTCATGCTTCAAACCAAAACGCATACACTGCTTTGGCCAAGGCTCCATCAGTTCCATACCCGTTAAGGGCGCTTCAAAACCGGGATAGTTCTCAATCTCCGAACTTTGTGTGATCTGACCGCCCGGAAGCCCCATCTCATACATCACTACATCTTTTAAACCGCCTCTTGTGGCATAAAGCCCTGCTGTGAGTCCTGCCGGTCCTCCGCCGATGATCGCTAAATCAAGCATCTCTTCTCCCCTTAATCGATAGTATAAACTTTCGTATCCTGTTTATAAAGTTTTCCTTTCACACGCTTTATCACAAAAACAGAAGGAACTTCATAGATATTAAATCGCTGGATAAATTTCAATAGTGTATTCATACCTGATGATATCGGTATGATACTATCTTCTTGTTTAAATCTCTTTTGATAGAGATCGATCGCTATGATGGGGTGCTCTCTCTTCACTTTTTTTAAAATATCTTGTAGATTTTGCATATTTGAGCTATACACTATCACCGTATAGATCTCCTCTTTCGGTTCAAAGATATCACTCTTGGTATAAAAGATATGCTCTTTAAAATCAAAAAATTTATACTCTGAAAATTTATAGTTGTAGTATGCAAAGGCTCCTGCGATCATAGCGGCACCGAAAAAGGAGGAAAATAGAAGCGTTAATGGAGATCGTTTTCGTTTCATCTAAAAAACAAGGGGCAAAGAACCCCTTAGTACTACCGTTACAGTAGTGAGTCTAATTTATCAGCAAGAACATCTTTTCCCGCTGCACCTATCATCTGATCGACAAGCTCACCATCTTTGAAAAAGAGAAGAGTCGGTATAGATCTGATTCCATACTGGATAGCAATATCTTGCTCCTCATCCGTATTGACTTTTGCGATGGTCGCTTTACCGTCAAAATCCTCTGCCAACTCCTCTATGATAGGAGCTATCATCCTACAAGGTCCACACCATGGAGCCCAAAAGTCTACAAGTGTGACACCCTTTTTTATCGTCTCATCAAAATTACTGCTATTTAATTCAACATATTTTGCCATAGTATCTCCAAATTCATTATTTTCACTATTCACCATTTGTGAACATGGTATTATACCCAAACTTGATTAATACAATATTAATATATTTTTTAAGCTAGTACTAAGCTAATGAATAACCGCCTCGATCCTTCTATTTTGCTCTCTTCCTTCAGGTGTATCGTTCGATGCGATTGGGTTTAAGTCTCCCTTTCCTATCGCTTTGATCCTCGAGGCTTTGATGCCGTAGCTTATCAGCAACTCTTTCACGCTTTGTGCTCTTCTTTGGGATAGATAGAGGTTTTTATCAGGATTTCCGGAGCTATCTGTATATCCGACTATATCCACTTTTGCATTTGGATACTTTTTGAGAAAAGCGGCGAACTCTCTTATCTTCCATTGCTGATCAATCGGTACGGTAGCGCTATTTACCTCAAATCTTATCTGAAGATTTTTTTTAACCGGACAGCCTATCTCATTTACACTAAACCCTTTGGGTGTATTTGGGCACTCATCTTCACTATCATTTACCCCATCTCCGTCACTATCCAAACTTCTTCTCTTTTTGACTACCCTTTTTGGCTTTATCTTCTCTTCCAAAACTTTCACATCCCTTTTGGTGATCACCGGACAACCGCTCGCATCCACACCTACATTTGGAGGGGTATTGGGACAGTTGTCGATACGATCCGGGATACTATCTCCGTCACTATCCATCTCTACTTGTACCGTGATCGGACAACCTCTAGCATCAACTCTCGCTCCTAGAGGCGTTCTGGGACACTCATCGTTATAGTCAGCTACCCCGTCTCCGTCACTATCCACCGGAGCACTATAGGTCGCCCCTAGAGGCATGGACAAACCGACAAAAAGAGCCGTCTCTCCATCTTGACCCTCGCCCGTTAAAAGATAGATACCTCTAAACTCTCCAAAAATATTGAGATCCTTGGTGATAGGATAGTAGGCACCGATACCGCCGTCGATAAAAAATTGGCTATCAAAATTTTTTCGAGAATTGAACACATGCTCATATCCGCCACCTGCGAAGAGATAGGGAGTTAGTTCATAATTTGAAATGTAGTCGTAAACACCGTCTATATTAAATTGCAGTAGCCCGTCAACACTCTCCCCCTTTTTATCTATACTGATATAGCCCAACTCCACTCTTGGAGATATCGCTTGTCCGTTATCGAGCTTCAAGCCAAAGACAAATGAGTTCTGATCAAAATCTGACCCTGCTCCTAGAGATGTCAAGCCATACTTAAAAGAGGCGACATTCGCTCCAAAGAGGCTAGTGAGAGAAAGAAGCAGAAGTGCGGATAATCTTTTTAACATATCAGATCCTTTTACAAACCCAAATTTGAGTTGAGTCATCTTGCACTATTTTAACATTTTTGTATTAATATTGAAGTATCGAAATTTATTTAAGGAGTCTCTAGATGATAAATCTTTTAAAATACCTTTTCCTGCTAATCCTCTTGAATACCACCCTATCGTCTAAATCGCTCGACAAAAGATCACTCGCTTTGGAGATGTTAAATACAATGAATAAAAACGGCTATGTTCAAAAGATGATGGATGGGGAGATCTACCAAAGGGTTTCACAAAACCCTCTCCTTGCGGCAAATAGCAAAAAGGTGATCCGAGTGCTCAAAAAGCATCTCTCATTTAACAAACTCAAACCAAAACTTGCAGCCTACTATGCCAAAGAGCTTAGTACTAACGAGATAAGGGCATTTACAAAGTTTTGCGCTACAAAAGAGGGGCAGAAGATACTGCTTAAGTTTCCAAAGCTGATCAACATAGGTTCAAAACTCGCGGAGATAGAGCTACAAAAGCACTATAAAGAGCTTATCAGTGAAGTGATGAAGTAGGGCTACTTCGCGATAAAGTTTTTACAACCCTTCTCTTTAGTTCCACCGAAGGTTTTCACCTCCTTCGCCTCACCGCTTCTTGCTCTCTCATTTCTTTTACACTCATCCTTTTTGATACACTCTTGATTGTTACATCCGATATGTTCAGGTTGCATAATGACTCCTTAAGTTTTTTATTATAGCGTTCTTACGATTTCAAGATCTTTAGATATGAAATTTTTGTCGTTTGTTACGATAATATCTGCATCTATTTCTTTGGCACATACATACTGCATCGCATCCTCATAGTCGATACATATACCATTTACACATAGATCCAACGCTTTTCGGGAAATATCTTCATCAATTGCCACAACCGTAAAGATATCATGTATAAAATAGATCTTTTCTAAAGCCTCCTTAAAAGAGAAGTCGGCTCTATATTTTAGAATATAAAAAAGAGTCGATAAACTATCGCTATTGATATACAACTCACTACTAGCCATATATTTTTGAATTGTACTTAAGCTTACTTTATGCGCCTCTCTTTTGATATCGCATATATCTATGATGATATTTGTGTCAACATATACATTGTTGATGCTATTGGGCACTATTTAATGCCTTTTCTATCCTGATTTGTCTGACATCAACATCGACTAAACTACCGGGTGGAACACAGCCGACCAATTGCTCCAGCGCTTCAATGCGTTTTTTTCTTTTTCTCTCACGCTTCAATGCTTCTACTGCCTGTTTAACAGTTTCAGTTTGGGTGATTCCCTCCTCTTTAGCAATATCTTCAATAGTTTGTGCCGTTTCATTATCAAAGATAAAGTTTTTGCGCACGGTCATAACATATCCTTCATGCATATATTATTTATGTATTATACCATAAACATAATATATTTTGCAAATAGATTTGAACCTCAGAAAAATACTATTAACCATCAACAATACCATGGAAAAAATACTAATTTTAACTTTGAAAGTGGCCGGGAGAGGGGGATTCGAACCCCCGGAGGCTGTTAACCTCAACGGTTTTCAAGACCGCCGCATTCGACCAGCTCTGCCATCTCCCGAAGTAGATGAAGTATATCTAAAAACTCTCGACCTTTTTGGTCGTAGCTTTATAGTGACTGAAAAACTATGAGGCTTTGCCTTATAGTTTTGAGACATTTAAATGGAGGCGACACCCGGATTCGAACCGGGGATCAGGGCTTTGCAGGCCCGTGCCTTAGCCACTTGGCTATGTCGCCGGCTTGGTCACCTCGCATTGCATTGCTTGATGGTGGTGCCCGAGGCCGGACTTGAACCGGCACAGCTGCAATAGCCGGGGGATTTTAAGTCCCCTGTGTCTACCAATTCCACCACCCGGGCTTAATAGACACCACTTATTATCTATCAAATTTCATTCTCTAAAATGGAGCGGGAAACGAGGATCGAACTCGCGGCCCCGACCTTGGCAAGGTCGTGCTCTACCACTGAGCTATTCCCGCATCTATTTAAAGAGACGAGATTATATCAAATTTTTTTTTAAATGTAAAGATTTTTGCCAAGAAATGTTATCATTTTATATGAAAAAAATTGCCCTTTTGCTTTTTATCACGCTTTTACCTCTACTTGGCGAAAATAGCTTGATATCTAAACTGGATCGTTTTAGAGGAGAGTGCTGCAACTGGTACTATAAGACTTTACAAAATATTGACGCTTATTTTGGAAAAACATCACAAAGCGAATATCAAACGATTTTAGAAAAAAACAGCATCAAAATCGTACTCTCGAACAGATATAGTACGATTGAAAAGTATAAACCCTATATCTATTTTAAAACCAACATTACACTCCCAAATATCAACAAAAGACTCGAGATGAGTATCAACCGACAAAACCGAAGAAGTTACCAAAATAGATCATTTAGTACTAACGAAAATCAAAACCTGAGAGATCAAGACCTCCACTTCGGGCTTGGATATCGTTTTTTCAAGAAAAACGATCTAACCCTCAAACTCAAAGTCGCCACCCACATCGCAAAACCGCACCATATTTATCTGCGACTTAGCACCTCAAAGGACGTCGATTTTGAGAAAGGATCGGCACTCTTTGAAAGTCGTATCTATAAGTATCTATTTCAAAATCGTCTAATAGTATCAAACTCTATGAACTTTACCAGATATCTCTCTCCCCATTTTAGACTCTTTTTTGACAATAGCCTAAACTGGAAAAACGAGGATATCAACTGGGAGTATGATCACTCTTTAGAGCTGATACAAAAAGTATCGACAAGAGATATACTCAATTACGATCTCTCTTATGGAGCCGATAATCTAAAAGGTCTCTATACAAGAAAGTATAACTCACTCAAATTTGGGCTTAAACACTTCTTTAGAGAGTGGCTCTATATTGAGCCCTCTATCCGGTTCTTACATAGCAGAGAGCATGATTTTGCAAATGAGAGGGTTTATCGATTTGATATCGGTTTTGTCGTCTCCAGATATAGGCGTTAAAGAATAATTTTTACGCAATCCTCCTTTTTAAACTGCTCAAAAAGCCCTACCCTATCCTCATCGCTATGCACCAATAGAGTGACTTTGTAGCTGATATAGTTTTTATCTTTGCTGTGTCTAGGCTCACCTATGGTATAGAGTCTGTCACCGACAACATTTTTGACAATATGCTCTATCTTGCAGTGAGCGTTTATGATCACCTTATAGTTCCAGTTGCACGGATACTCAAGCTCTAGCTTTTTACCCTCTAATGTATTCACCGCTCTTTCCTCCACTCTTTTTCTCTAGTCTCACATCGGAGATCTCCATCGATTTATCTATCGCTTTTGCCATATCGTAAATCGTGAGCAACCCTATACTCACTCCCGTTAACGCCTCCATCTCAACCCCCGTTTTGCCTGTAAGTTTTGCTGTTACAAAGAGCTTGAAACCGGGAAGTTCAGGTATCTCCTCTATATCGCACTTGATGGAGGTGAGCATCAGCGGATGACACATAGGAATAAGGGAGCTTGTCTGCTTCGCCCCCATGATAGCCGCGATAACGGCGGTTTGAAGTACCGGTCCTTTTTTGGTTCTATTTTCTATGATCATCTCATACGCCTCTTGGCTCATCTTTATCACACCGCTTGCCACCGCCTCTCTTTGGGTATCGTTTTTATCCCCTACATCTACCATTTTTGGTCTATCGTTTTCGTCTAGATGTGTTAATCTCACACTCATCTCCCAAATTTATCGATATTAAACCCAAATTTTGCATTATAAGGTGCATCAGATGTGTTGATGCCCGGTGTGCAAGGGTGTTGAAGCAAAACTCAGGCATAACCGGAGGGGAGAAGCGTAAAGAAAAAGCAAACTGCTTTGCTTTTTTAGCTTCGCACGGCGATGCTTTATGCATACTTGCATAGTATACGCCTAAGAGGATTTACTTCAATCGCCCATGCCGCCGATAATCAATACAGACGATGTATCGGCTAATGCAAATTTGTGTTAAATTATATCATACTACACTAGAAACTTTAAAAGGTTAAACTATTTCATAAAAGGAAAGCAATGTTTAAAAAATTTATCTTAGTACTAATGATACTTTCCACTTCACTTTTTGCACAAAACTTAAACTTAGAGCTAAAAAGTACGATAAACAAAAGATACCATCTCCATACCACGGATGAAGGCATCAAGATCGATGAGTGGAAAAGAGGCGGGATACTGCTTGTTTTTTTCGGTACGCACTGTCCACCCTGCAAAGCTGAGATACCTAAACTCAAAGAGATACAGAGACATAGAAACGGGCTTTTGGTATTTGCTATACAGGTTGAGCAGGGTGTCAGCGATGAAGAGGTTACAAGATTTGTCAAAATGCACCATATCAACTATCCGGTCGTAAACTATACTTATGCGATGAGTTTGATACTATTTATGAGGGATAATCTCGACTGGGGTGGGGAGATACCTACGATGTATCTCTTTGCAAAAGATGGAAGCTATATCAAAACATATGTCGGCATCACCTCAAAGAGGAGGATACTTGAGGATTTCAAACACTCTAAAAAAGAAGTACTAATATCTATATCTCAAATATAGCCTAATATCCTGTGCATCTTTGATAGGATCGAGTCCCGCTTTTTGGGCTTGAGTCATACTCATAGGAGTTCCGCTCATACCGAAAAACCCTTGAGAGCCGGTATAGTCATATGCTATCTTTGTCCACCTCGCTTGAAATGAGAAGGCTTTATTGATCTGCATTGTCCAAAATATCTCATACGCATCACCTCGCGCGGCAAGTTTAGAGCCTATAAGCGTATCCTCTCCATATGTAAAACTTCTCCAATATTTTGAGCCGTGGTTATACTCCACTCCAACCCTTGCGTCATCCACAAAGAGGCAGTCCCAATTTGCACCTACATAGTAGGAAGTACCGCTTTTATCACTACCGCTTCCCAGCATCGCTTTGCCGCTATCGGGATGGGTTTTTGAGTAGGCGATAGAAGCAAAAAGCTTCATGCTATCTAGTGTTGCGTTGATCCCGTTACCGACACTGTCGATCAGCAAAGAGACTCCTGCGCCCTCTATAGAGCCGAGACTCTTTAGATCCCCGCTATTATCCAGAAATCCCGGTAAATTCCAGCCGCGATAGTAAGTACTCATCACCTCATATTGACCGTCATTGTAGGGCACAAATATAAAGCCGGCAAGATCGACATCCTTCAGCGCTCCAAACTCTTTGCTATAGTCGGCACCGTCCCTGCTAAATCTCGCTTTCGCGTTGCTCACACCCCTACCGTAACACGCTTTGATATACATACCGTTGATATCGCTCAATTTTTCAAGATCGAGTTTAAAACTTGCACCGTCAAACTCCATATTGATCGTATGCCCAAGCGGTGAGTTTGGCTTATCATCATCTCTCATCGATACCAAAAAACCGTTTGTCGAGGGTCGCCGTCCCAGTGAAGCAGTCCAATCTATACCTGTTCCAAAGAGATCTTTGCCGTAGTAGAGCCAGTACGCTTCTCTGACTCTTAACTCTCCGTCGGTAAGGTTTTCATTGATCACCCAGTCAAACTTGTCATATCCCATCGCTCTTTGTGGCATATGGGTAGCCGGACTTAGAGGTGTTGCGCCATAAGCTTTGTAGTATGATAGTTTCGCTCTAAAAATAGTATTGCTCAACGGTCGATATGCCAAATCTATCCAAAACCTATTGGATAAAAGGGCGTTGTTTTTATACTTTTTTCCACTTGCACTCTTATACTCTATCCTATCCATAGCTGTTCTATGATCCGCACTGAGTTTGAGATTATCTTTCGCATCATGTTTTTTAACTTTTATCAACTCTTTTTTGAGCTTTTTGATCTCTTTCTTGAGCTTTTGAATATCTTTATCGCAAATTGTGTCATGAGCTTGTAAGGCACTAGTGCTAAATAGGAGCATCAACGCATATACTAGACTCTTTTTCATAAGTTTACCTAATATTGGAATAGTAGAATTATAGTAAGGAAAATTTAAAAAGTGAAACATAAAAAAACGGCACTCTATATGAGTGCCGTCTCTCCCCTGATTTGTTACCTTAAAGAAGGTAACCCCCTATATAGCAGTCATTTATCGATGCTGCAAAAGAATTATACCAAAATAAGATAAATTTAGTCTTAATTAAAGTTAGTAAAAGATAATTTTTGTTATATATTATAGGTTTTATATAATGCGATGTAGATTTTATGGGTTATAAAAAGAAAAAGCCCCATATTTGGGACTTTTAGAAGTTTTCAGTACCTAGTACTAAGCGTTAGCTGCCTCTTTAGCTGCGTTGATAGCCTCTTCATAATCAGGCTCTTGAGTAATCTCAGGAACAACTTGTTTATAAGTTACTTTTCCATCTTTTCCGATGACAAAGATCACTCTTGCAAGAACTCCTGCAAGTGGTCCGTCTGCTAAAAGAACACCGTATGCATTACCAAAATCTTTATTTCTAAAGTCGCTACATACTTTGATATTATCTACTCCTGCGGCTCCACACCATCTAGCAGCAGCAAACGGTAGATCCATAGATACAGTCACTACTTCAACACCATCAAGTTTAGTCGCCTCTTCATTAAATCTTCTAGTCTCAGCATCACACACACCTGTATCCAGTGACGGAACCGCTACAACAAGTTGAACTTTCCCTTCTCCACCGATCTTCTCATCTTGAAGCATCGGGTTACAGTTTACGACTGTTACCTCCGGAGCTTTATCTCCTACATTTACCTCATTTCCTGCTAAGTTGCATACCGTGTCGTTTTTAAATGTAACTGTTGTTGCCATCTATCTCTCCTTGTTTTTGTTAAATAACTCTTGAGTAACTCAAGATATAAGTGAGATTATAACCAAATAAGATAAATTTTATCTTAATTAAACTATACTCTCTGAAAATTATACCATTAAAGGACGAATATGGAGCTAAATATACCAAAATATATAAGTATCATTTATATACTGATACTCTCTATCACACTAGGAGCATCACTCTATGCAGGAGCTGTCGTTGCACCGACTATCTTTCATAGTGAGACATTTTTAGGTGGAGAAATCCTCAGTCACTACCAAGAGGGTTTACTGATGACCCAAAACTTTATCAAGTTATCTTATCTTGTGGATCTTACGGTTTTGGCTGTCAT
Source organism: Campylobacterales bacterium (assembly GCA_027084135.1). Lineage (GTDB taxonomy): Bacteria > Campylobacterota > Campylobacteria > Campylobacterales > QNZT01 > QNZU01. The sequence continues at coordinate 13,479 of JALWLO010000074.1, forward strand.
TTTTTACGAAGGGTATCGGTTTAAAAGTTTTGAGAGAGATAGTATCGCGCTTTTGAGTGCGGTTCTTGTAGTACTAAGCGGTCTTCTCTTTGCGCACTACTATATACCGTGGATCTTGGAGATGCAGACAAAAGGTGCTGAGGCAACTCAAAGTAAAATATTTGAAAATGCACATTTTGCCAGCGAACTCGACTTTAAACTCTTTAGCATAGCACTCTTAGTACTTATCGTAAGAAACCTCTATCGATATCCAAGATAGCAGAAGAGTCTGCTATCTTTTCCTATAAGTCATCTGGACCAAAAAAGCTAGTTTGCGTCCAATCCCTACTCCATGTCCTTAAAAATGCGATACCGTCTTGTGGGAAATCAGCCATATCAGTTGGGATAGATACCGTTACCGTATCACCCTCTCTTTGATAGTCAACTTCACCGATTCTCTCCCATCTCCAGTTGTTTCCATTTCCGGCATATCTATAAAGAATGCTACCCTCTACAAGGAAACCGCTATATCTATCTTGGTTTGCTCTATCTCTGATAAAGAACTGTGTTCTATCATTTGGCGTTATGTTAGCTAAGTTTGCAGTGATATTGATAGATGGTCCCGTATTTGTTCCATTCCAAAATGTAAGATCTCCACCGCCGTTGTCGCCATTGTTGTCTATCCTCACGGTTGTAGGTTCCAGATCTCTTAATCTTCTCCAATCTTGTGTCAACAAACTACCGTCAATGCGAACATTTCCGTTAAACTCCAACGCCCTTACAGGCACTACTAATGAAATACTATTTGCATCGGCATTTCTTACCACTTGAGTCACAAACTCCCATCTCCAGTTTGTACCGTTACCCGCATATCTATAGAGATTTCTACCCTCTATTAAGTATCCGCCAAATCTATTTTGATCATTGGTATCTCTCAAAAATAGTTGCGTTCTACTGCCGGCTTCATTTTCCAAGAGTGCAATGTTGATATGAAGTTCATTATTTGCAACCTCGGCAGTTAAACTATTTTGGATGATATCGAGATTTGGCGTATAGTGAAACTCGACAGGGTCTAAACTATCCATAACATAAAGCCAATCATGATTTTCATCCTCCCTAAACAGTGCTACACCAACCCTAATATCTCCGTTAAACCTTGCAGCTACATCGTCATAATCAACAAAACCGTAATGTTCATATGCGTGAAATCTCTCTCTATCTGCCGGTGCATGCAGAGTCAAAAATGAGCTTGGAATCTCTACGATAAATCTTCCCGCATCAGGGTTTGGATTGAAATCCACTCTCATCAACCTTTGCCAACTAAGATACCACCATCTCCAAGATCTTGTGGCTCTGTTGAAGTAGTGCATTACGCCGTCTACGATAATCAAATCCGCACCGATATTTCCATCAGGCTGAGGAGTCGTATCTCTCCAAGAGTTTCTACTGTTTAGTTGTAAACCTGTTGAGCTATCATGATCCAAGTCTATATAAAACTCCACATGTTGCACATTTGGGTTATCTATATTCACCATTAAGGCAAGGTTTTGATTTGCCATCTGTGTGACGGAAAGTTGTGCGGTAAGGTTATTGTATATAGAGTTTACCTCTCGTGTAACGGTAGAGTCGTTTTCAAAGTCGGCTACAACGGCTCTTGTCATTTTTGGTTTTGATAACACCGCCTTAGTGACATGTGGTTGCGCTTGTGCAACTTGAGTCTCTGTTTGAGATGTCGTTGTGATATTAGTATTACTATCAACTCTAGCTGAAGATGAACCGCAACCGCCAAGGGCTAAAATAGCAATTGCCGATAAAACTGTTAAACTTTTTTTCATAATCTTACTCCTTGCATAAATAAATTTTTATGCTTTTAGAATAAGATGATTTTAATATTAAGTCAATAGTTATTTACTAATTTTAAGAAGAATATAATTTAAGTTTACCTTTTTACTCACTTTTTGGTTTTGCGATGAGTTCGCAGTGGGTAGTAAATCTGCCTCTTTTATAGGCTTCCACACCGTATCTACCGATCATCACGGCATTATCTGAGCAATATTTTAGCTCAGCTAAGTGAAGATTGGTGCTATATTTGTCAGTGAGCGTTTTGATCTTCTCTCGTAGATACAGATTTGCGCTTGCACCCCCAACGATAGCAAAATCCCTTATCTCTCTCTCTTTGAAGACTCTTCTTAATTTATGCAACAGATGCTCCACCGCAACTCTCTGAAAAGATGCGGCGATATCGGCTCTATCTTGATCACTTATCTTCTCTCCAAGCTCTGCTATAGCTAGTCGAACCTGATTTTTCAGACCGGAGTATGAGAAGGCTAACTTCGGTGAATTTTGAAGCGGCACGGTAAAGTCAAACCTCTTCTCATCCCCCTCTCTTGCCAACTCCTCTATGATAGGACCGCCGGGATATCCAAGTCCCAGCATCTTCGCCACTTTATCGAAACTCTCACCGAAACTATCATCCATACTCTTTGCTATCACCCTAAAGTCGTCAAACCCTTTGGCATCTATCACCTCCGTATGTCCACCGGAGACCAAAAGTACCGTCATGGGAAAAACCTCCTCCCTCTCTATAAAGAGAGAGTAGATATGCCCATAGAGGTGATTGACCGATATGAGTGGAAGTTTTAGAGAGATGGAGAGAGCCTTTGCCATCATCACCCCCTCCAAAAGTGTAACAGATAGCCCAGGGTGAGTCGTCACGGCGATTGCCTTTAAGTGGGGGAAAAACTCCTTAGTACTAGAGAGGATATCGGGCAGTGCTTTGGCATGAAGCCTTGCCGCAAGCTCCGGTACTACGCCGCCATACTTGGAGTGTTCCAACTCTTGGGAGATCTTTTTGTGAAAAAGCACATCTTTGGTATCTATCTTCGTTATCGCAATGGAGCTATCGTCACAACTGCTCTCTATGCTTAGTATCATGCCGTCACCTTAGAAGTAGTGAAAGAGGTTTATTTGAAAGCGCCTCTTCTCTTTTTCGCCCTCTATTTTACCGCTTTGGAGCTTGAAGTTTATCGCATTGTCTCTATCAACCTTATGAGTATAAAAGCCTTCTGCACGATAGTACCCTACTCCGCCATCCTCTACCCCTCTCTCAAAGTGGGCACCCACCTTTTCGTTGGATCGGTTTGCTACAAAGCCGCCTCGAAGAGCTGTTTGAAAGTGAATACCGGCTCTTAGATGTAGAGACGGCGTCGCTATAAGATAGTAGAATAATCGATCCTCCCCAAAACTCACTCCAACCTTAGTACTAAGTTCAAAATGCTCCCTATCTCTAAAGCGATCTAACCCAAACCTCACTCCCCATGAAATCGGTTTCAATATCTCATCCCTCAAAGCGTAAGAGCTAATATCCACAAAACTAAATCTCTCCAGCTTTACCAAATCTTTATCGTATCTAAACAGCAGGCGAAAGAAGTCTATATATGCCCCCGCTTTAAATCCCTCATCCAGATCATAGCTATCATGAAAAGCGGGTTTATAACCAAAGAATATCTCCCCGCTATCCTCTACACCAATATCCACTCTTGAACTTTTGTGCCCTAGTACCGGATCTGTCGGGGTCTTAGTACTAGGCTTTGGAACCTTTGGAAGTTTGCTTCTCTTTTTGCTTAGCCGAAGCAGCTCTTTGATATAGCTTTTTTTATCGATCTCTCTCTCTTGCCTCTTTAACTGCAGTTTTGCAACCTCAAGCTCCATCTCAATCGCCTCTTTCTGCTCCCCTTTAAGAGTCTCTTTCATCTCTAAAAGGGCTCTTATTTTTGTCGCTTTTGAGGCTCTAAAGCGTGAATTTGCTATAAAGCCCGCCTCTTTTACGACTCTGATCGTATCTATCGGTATCGCTTTATAGCTAAATCGATCGACTAGATCACTATCTCTAGCAATCTCTAACATCCATAAAAGATTATAAGAGCAGTTGCGCGTAAAGAAGTAGTAGTCCGAGTAGCTGTTTCGTATCTCATACATATGGGTAAGAAGTTTTTCGATCTCCGTCGGAGTAAGGTTTAGTTCATACTCCCAAATATCTCTTTTTTCCATATTGCTATACTCTTTGATCTTTTGATAGTATGGGAGTGCGGAGTATCTGCCTTTATACTTTCCAAATAGTCCTTTATATGCAAAGATGATGCCGTTTTTGTCATTGCTATCAGCGAAAAAATTGATCGCGTTTGACATCAACATCAAACCCTTTTTATCGGTGATAGCTAAAAATGTATGACCATACATAGAAGCCGGAGAGTTGATATTTGCCGTTGGAAAGATCAGATAGGCTCTCCTTGGTGCATAGGCTTTGAGTATCTCATCAAGCTCTTTACAGCTACGGTACGGCACCCTTTTTACGATATCGGGTCTATGTTTGTATATCCACTTCACTCTTGCGGGAAATCGACAAAATATCCTATCATCGCTACTAAGAATAGCCCTTATCGTAGCGTTTAACTCTTTTAAGGGATCGGTTTTCCCACTCTTTGAGAGAAAGAAGTTTGGATCACCGATCTCACTCTCTCCATCTCTATAGTGCAGTAATCTTAGCCAATCTCTATCTATATCTTTATCAGTCAATGTAAAGGAGTAGGAGTATATAGATAAGAGGGCAAGTAGTATAACCCCCTTAAACATCTCCTATAATGTAGAAGCGATACCGTCTATCACAGAGGCAGACGATACATTTTCATTTGCGTAGATTTTTGTGTAGTTTGCTTTGAGTTTCGCTTTTGCCGTTGCTTTATCTTTTACATTCATAAGAGACAAAAGCGTATCAAGACTCTCACCCTCACCCGAAGCCACCTCAACCGCAAGCGTGTCCATATTGTCCGCTACAAACTTTTGTGCTTTCTCATTCATCACAAGTTTATACGGTTTTGTACAGTTGAGTGAACCGCTTGTGATACCAAAAGTTTGGTTACCGAATGTTCCGTTAGAAGTAGCCGCCAAAACTTGTGTTGCTACACTGTTTTGCTCAGGGATAAGCATACTTCCCAAACCGCAACCGGTATTGCTATTTCCTGCCGCAAAGGCAGAAGAAGCGATTAGAAAAGTGCTTAGTACTAAAACTTTTTTCATATTTTATCCTTTTATTTAAAGTAGTAAAATGATTATACAACTTTACCTATTAGAGGCAACTTTTGTAGATCTAACTTACATTAAATTTAGTTTTTTATTATTATTTTAATTTAAGATAAGATGTGTAAAATGCAAAGCTCTGATAGTAATATTTTAAAAAAAAATTAAATTTTAGTAAAGTTGAGCACTTTTTTGACGATTATTGCTCTAAATTACTAAAAATGGAGTGTGTAATGACTGTTGAAGAGTTAGAACTACTTGGAACTCTCAGTGAGATCGATATAGATGAACTTGATGACGATATGATAGCTGAGCTTCTTGAAGATGCTTTGCAAATCACTGATGATGATCCTTATGAGGCTATCACTTTTATCACTGAAAATAGCGAAATACCGTACGAAGATCTCAAGAGAGTTTACGATACCTTTAAGAAGTAGGAGTCACAACTCCCGCTTCTTAACAAACCGATTAAAAGTTTCAATATCCTTTTGCTAAACAAAAGACAATTTTGTGATATAATAATTACTGCAACAATTAGACAACTCAAAAAATAAAAGGTCTGTTTTGCCTACGGTTTTAAGGATAGGGTCATACAAGTTCTACTTTTATAGCCATTAACCTAATGAACCTGCTCATATACATATAGATAGAGATAATTTTAGTGCAAAGTTTTGGTTAAAACCTGTTGCATTAGCAAAAAATTTAGGTTTTTCACCTATAGAATTGAGAAAATTAGAGAGGCTTGTAGATTTGCATCAAAATGAATTATTGGAGGCTTGGTATGGGTATTTTGGCGCTGAACGCTGATGAGAGAGTTAAAGATGTTGAAGTGACTGATGATAGTTTGAGTGTTGATTTAATGGATGGAAGAACTATTATTGTGCCTCTTATATGGTATCCGAGATTAGACCGTGCTACAAAAGAACAGCAGAAAAATTGGAAAGTTTGCGGCGGCGGATACGGTATAGAGTGGGAAGATATAGATGAACATCTTAGTGTAGAAGGACTGCTTCGCGGGGCACCTGCTCCTAAGGCAACTTGAGATTTCCTCCATTTGCCATATACGCCTTCATCACTCTGTAATATTTAAACAAAAAGGCTCCGTGGTCTATCGCATCAAATATATCCTCATCGCTCCAACCTGCACCTTTTAACTTGTCTATGTCCGCTTCACCAAACTCCACTGCTTCATAGAGTGCTTTGAGAACTTTTTGCATCAAAAGCTTATGCTTCTCATCAAAGGGAATCTCCCCGCTCTTTAAAAACTCCTTTAGTACCAACCTCTCATAACCCCTTGCCAAAAGCAGTTTCGTGTTGAAGCTTTTACAGTAGCTAAACCCCTCTCGATCCGCCACACCGAGACGAATAAACGCAAAAAAGTCCGGCTCAATATGCGGATGATCTAAGAGATACTCTATCTCCTCCATAAATATCTCAAATCTTTTTGGATTGAGGTAAAGAAGCAGTTTCCACTGAGGGGGCATGACACCAAGTTTCTCTGCTATCCTATCAGCTACTTTCTGCTGCTGCGGCTTTAACTCTATATCGATAAAAAACATACAATCTCCTTATTAGACAAGCTTGTCTAAAGTATAGATAAAGTTGTCTAATAATATGCTTATACGCTCAAAAATAGAAATCTAACTAAGATAGATAGAACTCTCTATTTTGTAATTGCCCAAATCAACCTATGCATATCTTTGAGAAAGAGTGTTTTATCTGAAGTGTGCGGCATCCTCGAGAGGATTCCCCAAGTTGATAGGATAAAAAACTCCGCCCACTCTTTTGGCTGCTCCTCTCTTATCTCCCCCCTTTCTATACCATACTTAAGTACTTTTTCGAGTTTATTTGCAAGCCTTTTGAACTCATCTTCACAAGCCATAGCGATATCGATATCTTGCGAAGCCATCTCAAACATCAATCGATGCAAAGGGCAACCGTACTTTAAAAGCATCTCGTTTTTGCTCATCTTTTTTACGGTATGTTCTATGATAGCAAGCGCATCTTCACCCTCTCTTATCTCAAAATCGAAAAACTCCCTCACTTTCGGTGCCAACCGCTCCTCTATCATCGCTAGTACTAACGCTTTTTTAGAGGGGAAGTAGTGATAGAGTGAGCCTCTCGGCAGTTTCGCCTTTTTGAGTATCCTCGTCGTCGATGCGGCAGCATACCCGTAGATATAAACCTCTTCAAATGTCGCATCCAGTATCTTGTTTCTACTGCTCATCTCCACCCTTTTGCAAAATAACAACATCTTTACCCATATAGACTATCTTGGCAGCGATACGCTTTGCAATAGACTCAAAGCTCTGAGGAGTATAAAAGGCGATATGTGTCAAATCCCTTTTATAGTACCAATGTTCAAAATCATCCACCCTAAAGGCGGTCATGATCCCCATCACTCCGCCGCTCTTGAGCAACTTCCAAAGCCTTATAAGCTCTTTCATAGGATCATGCAGATGCTCTAAAACCTCGCTCATCGTGATAAAATCGTACCGCTTATCAAAAACCGATCTATCATCATGATAAAAGAGATCATATCGATCCATCTCGTAACCTCTCTCTCGCATCATAGATCCAAGCGCATCAGTCGGACCGCTTCCAAAATCAAGTCCAACCGCACCGCTTTTTAGATAAGCTTCCATCGGCAAAAGCAATCTATCTAAAAAGCTTCGATACCCCTCATCCAAAAGATACCGGTGAGCGTCATATCTCTTTTTCTCATCTTCATTTGAGAGCCAAAAAGCTTTTGGTACAAAGACCAAATCACACGCTTCACACCTATAATAATCCCTATCTTCAGAGTGCCAAAAGTGCTTCGTACGAGTACTACGGCAAAGTAGGCAGTGAGCTATCACCATAGACTTTCTTGAGATACTCCATCTTTGCACTCATATTGAGCAGAAGCATATCGGCTACGACGATCGCAGCCATTGCTTCGGCTACCACACTCCCTCTGATAGCTACACAGGGATCATGCCTTCCTTCCAGCTTGTACTCTATCTCTTCTCCATACACATCGATACTTTTTTGCGGCTTAAATATCGACGGGGTCGGCTTAAAATGCACCCTCAACTCGATAGCTTCACCGTTGCTTATGCCGCCGAGTATCCCGCCGCTACGGTTACTCAAAAAACCCTCTTTGGAAATAGGGTCGTTATTTTGACTTCCCTTTAACTCACTCGCTCTCACCCCCTCGCCTATCTCAACCGCTTTTGCGGCGTTGATACTCATCATAGCGTTAGCCAGTATGCTATCAAGCTTATAATAGACCGGCTCACCCAGCCCTATAGGGGGATTTTCTACCCTTACAAAAACAACTCCGCCGACAGAGTCGTTTGACTTTTTTGCTTGTAAAATCGCCTCTTTTTGAGCATCTTCTACACTACTATCCAATGCAAATATCTCACTACGCTTAGCATGATCGAAATCAATCTCCTCTGCCCAGATCCCATCAACCGCAACCACTCCGCTCTTCACCTCGATACCCAACTCTTTGAGTATGAGCTTTGCGATAGCCCCTGCCGCCACTCTCATAGCGGTCTCTCTGGCACTACTTCTACCACCGCCGCGATAATCTCTTATCCCATACTTATGAAAATAGGTAAAATCAGCATGCCCCGGACGAAAGATCTCTTTGATATTGGAGTAGTGGCGGCTCTTTTGGTCGCTGTTTTTGATGATCATCGCTATTGGAGTCCCGGTACTAATCCCCTCAAAGACTCCGGAGAGTATCTCAACCCTATCCTTCTCATCTCGCTTCGTACCAAACTCATTTTGTCCCGGTCGTCTTCTATCCAACTGCTCTTGGATGTACGCCTCATCTATCTTCAAGCCGGCTGGAACACCATCCACGACACACCCTATCGCTGTTCCGTGTGATTCACCGAAAGTGGTAAAGCTAAAAATCTCACCAAACCTATCCATCTATCTCCTCTCTCTCAATCTTCTCAATCGCAAGTCTTGCCGCCTCTTGGTGAGCAGATTTTTTACTTTTTCCTTTGGCTCTGGCATACTCTTTGCCGGCAACCTTCACCATCACCTCAAACTCTTTGTTGTGATCTGGACCGGTTGCCCGAACTACGACATACTCCGGGGTGACACCCACCCTTGCTTGCGTTATCTCTTGAAGTGTGGTTTTATAGTCCATAAAGACACTCTTTAGATTGAGGTTAGGATAGATCTCATTGATGAGTTTTGTCACGATTCTCTCGACCTCTTTTAAACCGCTCTCCAGATAGATCGCCCCCATAATCGCCTCAAAAGCGTTTGAGCAGATAGAGGATTTGTATCGACCTCTATTGTTCTCCTCCGCACTGGAGATTTGGATACATTCACCCAACTTTAACTTTTGAGCCAATCTATAAAACCCCTTCTCATTCACAAGCGAAGCACGCATCTTGGAGAGATCCCCTTCATGAAGATTTGGAAACTTCTTAAAGAGATACTCTCCCACTACTAGATCAAGCACCGCATCACCCAAAAACTCTAATCTCTCGTTATTATACGGTTTTTTACAGCTTTTGTGAGTCAGTGCCTCATCTAAGAGTGCTCTATCTTTAAACTTATAGCCTAAATTTTCTTCTAAATGACAAACTCTATCCATACTACTCTCCACTCTTTTGTTTCATCGCTTCCTCTTTCGCTATTTTATCACAGATCTCATTCTCTCTGTGCCCGTCATGACCTCTTACCCAAACCGCTTTGATTTTATGAGGCTTTGCCGCCTCTAGATACTCTCTCCAAAGCTCAGGATTTTTGACCTTTTTAAAATCCTTCTTGATCCACCCCTCCAGCCACTCGTTGATACCCTTTACCACATAGCTAGAGTCGCTCACTATCTCGACCTCACACGGCTCTTTTAAAGCCTTTAACCCCTCTATCACCGCTCTAAGCTCCATCTGATTGTTAGTAGCAAGCTTCTCACCGCCGCTTATGATCTTCTCAGTCTCTTTATATCTAAGTATAGCACACCATCCACCCTCACCCGGATTTCCCAGAGATGAGCCGTCACTAAATAAATGAACCCGTTTCATAACTCTTCTCTATGAGATTTATCTCGATATCGGTCGTATCGATCTGCTGACACTTCGGACAGCGGTAAAAGTAGATCGGAAATACCTCCTTGCAGTTACTGCAAATATATGAAAAACTGATATCCGCCCTCACATCTCCCACCTTTTGAAGCTTTATCATCGTATCGAGTGCAAAGATATCGCTTCTTTCACTTCCTTGGATCTCCCCTTTTGCACTATATATCTCATTGAGGACTCTATTTTTCTTTAGAGCCTCCTTGTCAAACTGCATGATCGGCGTCGTCCAGAGTAGATCTATCACATTTTTTAGCTCTACCCTATCTAGGAGCTCCTCATCTATCTCCATCCTGCTCTGCTTGAGAAATTCAAATATCTTTCGTTGTACGATCCTACTCTCTAACCCTAACTTCTTCAACTCCTCCAGCTTCTGCTCATTGGAGAGCTCTTTGCTATTGATGATACTTAGCGTCTTGAAGTATAGCCGCTTCTGTCCGACATTGCTCCCTATCGCTTCCAGCGAATCAAGCGTCTCGATCGCCTTATCATACTCTCTAAGTATCTCATAGATAACACTTAGAGTGGTGAGAGACTCCTCATTTCTAGGGGAGAGCTTCAGTGAAGTGAGCAGTGTCTCTCTCGCCTTTTGTAAAAAACCGGCTTTATAGTAGGTTTTACCGAGAAGCGTGAGGATATCTTGCCGCTTTTGGGGACCCAGCGTATTTTTCAAAAGTGCCAGATAGATCTCTATCGCCTTCTCAAACTCGCCGCTCTTCTCATAAGTAAGCGCCATCAATATCGCCGACTCTGTCGGTACATCTCTTCTTTTGATCAAACTCTTATAATCATCGAAACTGTTATATTGATCAAATTTTTTGACATACTTTTTGATATTTGTCTCTTCTTCCTTACTCTTAAAGATCTCCCACCAATAGGAACTGATCGATATGATAAGGATGATCGCAAGAAGTGTAATAACACCAAAAATAGGATCTCTATAATCTAAAGATAAATACTCCAAGTTATGCCCACTCTTTCCATACTCAATGTTTAGTACTAATGTATAGTTAGTACTAAGTGTATCACAAAAAAATTTATCTTTTGGTTTTTAACGCTATAGCGCCCTATTTTCGGCTCTCTTGCCAGTACAAAATAGTTGATTTTTCCTTAAATTTTATGATATAATTATAAAAAAGTTTGAGTGAGTATCTATAAAGGATATTCACTCAAAAGAGGTCAATATGCAATACTACAGAAAAGTTAAAGCAAAAGAGAAGATCACCTGCCTCCTGTGTCGCCACTACTGCCAACTAAAGGAGGGACAGGTAGGTGTATGCGGCGTCAATAAAAATGCAAACGGGAAACTCAAAAATCTCGTGTACGGACACCCGATCGCACTTCATGTAGATCCCGTGGAGAAAAAACCGCTCTACCACCTTTTACCGGGAACGACCGCACTCTCGTTCGGTACGGTGGGTTGTAACTTTAAGTGTCCCTTTTGCCAAAATTGGGATATCTCACAAACTTCCAAAGTGAATGAAAGCATAGAGGTTAGCCCCGAGCAGATGGTACAGCTTGCACTAGAGAACGGAAGTAGCTCTATCGCTTACACCTATAACGAGCCGACTATCTTCTATCCTTATGCGAAAGATATCGGCGTGATAGCAAGAGAAAAAGGGCTCAAAAATATCTTTGTAAGTAACGGCTTTGAAACACCCGAGATCATCGAAGATATGCCAAGCTGGCTAGATGCGGCAAATATCGACCTAAAGAGTTGGGATGAAGCTTACTATAAAAAGGTGTTAAAAGGCGGACTTGAAGCGATCAAAGATACGCTTAGACGCATGGTAGATGCCGGCATCTGGGTAGAGGTAACCACACTGCTGATCGAGGGTGAAAATGATAGCAACGAAGATCTGAAGGCGATGGCGAACTTTATCGCAAACGATTTAGGACGCCATGTACCCTGGCACTTAAGCGCTTTTCATCCCGATTATAAGATGAAAGATCATAAGTGGACCGGCATAGAGACACTCAAAAGAGCTAGTGATATAGCCAAAAAAGCGGGTCTTTACTATGTCTATATGGGTAATGTTGCGGTACATGGAGATACTTACTGTCCTGATTGCGGCGCACTGCTGATAGATAGAGCAGGCTATTCGGTGACCATCAACAACCTCGCAGAGGGTCACTGCTCAAAATGCAACCGCGCGATCGAAGGTATATGGGCATCGGGTAGCTATATACCGGTTAAATCCAAAATTTAGTTTAAAGTTTCTAAACTCTCTTATCTGTAACTTTTTGTGCTTCTTTCTCACTTTTTTATACAAATATCCCACTTTTACAAAAAAGATAAATTTTTTTGACGATTTAGAATTAAACCCACAATTGGGGTTAAATCAAGTATTAAAAGGAGCAATATTGAGCAAGTTCAACTCTCATCTAAGAGATCTTTATAACTGGAGTGCGTTTGAAAGCGATGAAACACTTTCTCGGTTTATCGAGGAGAAAAAGTTATCTCCTGAAGATGCCTTTTACCTAAGAAGAGCCAAAACACTTCTCCATCAGCATATGGATAGAGGCAACAGCAATCTAACAGATGCAACGATCGTTGATAAAGCTATTGTTATCAAATCCAAATTTGAACCGATTAAAAACTCACAGACTCCCACTCCGGTAACGCTAGATGAACTGGATGAGATACGATCTCTCAATAAAAAGGCTAGTACGAGTGATGAGCATGGAGATAGCTCTCAAGCCGAAACAACACAACTCACAGCTACTACACCTCAAACCTTACAAGAGACAAAAAATGTCGATACACTTGATTCGCCCACTCCTCCGACGGCAAATCTTGACCCAACTGAAGTTGAAAAACCAAAAGATAAAGGAGAGTATGAGGCTTTGGAGTTTAGAGGCAGTACGAAAGAGTATTTCAAGATATGGATCGTCAATGCCTTTTTCACACTAGCAACACTAGGGATCTACTCAGCTTGGGCAAAAGTGAGAACTAACAGATACTTTTACGCCAACACATTCTATAAAGATGACGCCTTTGAATATACGGCAAATCCTCTATCCATTCTTAAGGGTAGAGTATTGATAGTACTCTTTTACGGTGCATTTATCTATTCGGCTCAAGTTTTGCTCAATCCAACCATTGCCCTCTCCATAGCGGCAGTGGCGCTACTTGCTATGCCTTGGATCATCAACAGAGCTATCAAATTTAAACTCAAGACTGTTAAATATAGAAATGTAAACTTTGCCTACCACAAAGATGCCGGAGAGTTTTATAAATTTTTTACCATTCACACACTTTTAAATATCTTAACAATAGGCTTGGCATATCCCTATAGTCTCAATAAATTTAAAGAGTTAGTCGTCTCAAACAGTAGTTATGGTGGTGAGAAATTTAGCTATAGCGGTAAAACGGGAGAGATGTATGGAAACTATCTACTCGTGATCGCTCACACACTAGTACTAGTCTTTGTATTTGGTGTTATCGTAGGTGCTTCTACCTATATCATGAAGAGAGTCTCTATGACTTCACCGGATATGATGTGGCTTATGATGATGGGATCGATTGCCATGTCCTACCTCATCTACATTGCTTCACTTACTTATACAAAAGCGATCTATGATGCGATCATCCAAAACTACAGTTGGAAAAATAGCTCACTAGGGGGGATAAAATTTAGAACAAACTACAAATCCTCAAAGCTTGGATGGATCTACTTTAGCAATCTTGTAGTACTCATCCTCTCACTTGGATTACTCTACCCTTGGACAAAAGTGAGAGTTACAAAGTATAAAACCCAAAACTTTGAGATCAAAAGCGACGATCTAGATAACTTCGTTGTGACCGCACAAAAAGAGCAATCGGCTGTCGGCGAAGAGTTTGACGACTTTTTTGATATCGATATAGGATTTTGATGAAAATAGAAGCGGATCTATTTGACGGGAAAAGTTCTCAAAAGACTCCCGTCAAACTTATTTTTTCTCAAAACGGGATCGATATCTCAGTAGATGAGATCCAAAAGCACTACGACTATTATGAAGTAGAGATCTCTTCTAGAGTGGGAAATACCCCTAGAAAAATCGTTTTTCCTGACGGATTGATAGCAAACTCTTTAGAAAACGATAAGATCGATGCTGCCCTAAAAGCATTTCAAAACAAAAAAGAGTTCGCCCACATCTTCGAGTCAAAAGGCTCTCTAGTACTCATAAGTTTTATCTCCATCATCCTAGTCGCTCTCTTCTTTATCACAAACGGAAGCGATATGGCGGCAAAAGCGATAGCCGATGTCACTCCTCTTAGTATCGAGAAGAAGATATCCTCTTCCGTACTCAAGACTCTCGATGAACATCTACTCCGCGAGTCAAACCTCACGCAAGCTCAAAAAGAGGAGATTTTAAAAGTTTTTCAAAGAGTGACCAAAAATGACCCGAAATATCACCTACACTTTCGACAAGGCATAGGGGAAAACGCTTTTGCGCTTCCGGGAGGAGATATCGTTATCACCGATGAGATCATCAACTTCAGCAAGGGCGATGATGAAATGATCTACGGTATCCTTGCCCATGAGATGGGGCATGTCGAGCATAAACACTCTCTGAAGATGATCATCAAAGCTTCCGCTATCTCGATCGTTATCGGGTACCTAACCGGCGATGTGTCGGTTTTAACAACCTATGCCGCATCGCTCTTAACTTCAGGATATAGCAGAGATTTTGAGAGAGAGGCGGATGATTTTGCCAAACAAAGGATGAAAGCCGATCACATTTCACCAACGCATCTGGTAAAATTTTTCAAAGAGATTGAGAAGAAGTATGGAAAGGGTGGAGACAATAACTTCTTTGCCACCCACCCATCCAATGAAGAGAGGATACAAAACCTACTCAACTAAGAGCAGTGTCCGCCACCGCAGCATCCGCTGTGCTGCTCCCTTTCTCTCTCATTGACCAAGATGGTAAACTCGTTTCCATTTTCCATGAGAGTAAACTCATGCTTCCCACAAAATTTTTCATTCATATGGTTTACCATATGTTGGGCACTCATGAGTGCATCATCTTTTGAGTGAAAGCTCACGCCGTTTTCAAAGTCGCTCTTTTTAAAGCAACCACACTCTTTTGTTACATTTACTTGGTACATAACCCCTCCTAGATTGATTTAGTACTAAGATAGTAGCATAAATAAGATAAAATTTATCTTATTTGAAAATCTCGCTCTTAAGTTGAATAAAGTTAAAATAAATTGAGTGTTTTAAACAAACTATTTCATCTAATCTGGAGGCACCTATGAAAGCTTACCTCACTATTATATTTGTACTTATATTCTCACTATTTATTGGATGCCAAAGAACAAGTAATAGTCAAGATAGCCATACCCTATCCACCAACTCATACAACCATAGCGGCGGCGAAGTGCTCTTTCATATCATCTCCAAAACCAATACACTCAGCGATGAAAACGGCGGTTATAAAGATAGCGGTCACTACAGCATCATCTATCAAGCAAAAAGCAAGCGCTACGATATGCCTATTGAAGGGTTGAACAACGATGCGTTCTACACGCTTTATGAAAACGGCAAAAGAGAGGAGGAGACCCTCTATCATGTCGCAGCGGATCCCAAAAATGTCTCCAATAAGATTCTACTCCTTTTAGATTTTTCAGGCTCTATCGTGAACGACTGCGACAAATCTGACGCTAGTACTAATCCTAGCAATCTATGTTATCAGATCGTAAACGCTTCACAAAAATTTATCGATAAGGTGCTTAGCAAAAATCAGAGCATGAGTATCTACTACTTCAACTCCCAAAAGATCATCCTCCCACTCTCGAACAATGCCCAGCCTATAAATGATGCCACTCTTTTAAAATCATCACTATCAAAACTCTATGATGCAAACTGGAGAGATGAGCATCTCAAAGGGTATAGCGGTACCAATCTCTACGGAGCGGTAAGTGACGCCATAGAGGTAGTAAGGAGGTGGTTTCCTGAATTATATGGAAAAGAGGATAAAGTCGATATCGCCAATAGAAAGCGCTACGACTTTGCAACGCTTGTAATCTTTACCGACGGACACGATAACGCCCATACCACTTCACTGGAGAGCATCTTAAACAAGATAGAAAAGTTTAGTAAAAATTACTACTACTTTACCATCGGTCTCGGCAGTGATGTCGATAATAGCGCTTTGAAACAGATAGGTAAAGATGGATATTTTCGTGCCAATGAGATAGAGGAGCTAGACGGAAAGTTTGAAAATCTCGGCGAGAGGATCAGTAGCTTTGCAAACAGCTTTTATAGACTCGACTTCTGCCCTGTGAGTAAAAATTCGTTAGTACTAAAGGTAAAACTTAATGATGATAGGGGATATTACGGAGAGATGAAGGAGAGGATAGATCTCATCTCCAAAGATTTTAGATGCGATCTCTATTAACCTCTATAGAAGTTATCTTCTATAGGGTAAACTCTGCGACCTTTTTATGAATCTCTTTCACTTTCGTTGACAACTCATTTGAGCTCTCATAGATCGTAGCTACTTTCTTAGTATTGTCTTCAGAGAGTTTGTTGCTCTCTTGAAGATCGAGCGCTATTGCTTCAACGCTCTTGGCATTTTTCTCAACACTTATCGATGATTTTTCTATCTGATTATTTGCCTCATTCATGATGGTATTGATCCACTCCACCTCTTTTAATACCTCTTCGGATACCTCGGTCATAGCTGAGATCTCCTCTGCATTTTGATTCATCTCGCTACTGGCTTCTGTGATATTTTGCATGATGACATTGATCGTCGCATTAATTTCAGAGAGAGATTTTTGCGTCCTCTCTGCCAGTTGTCTCACCTCATCGGCAACGACCGCAAACCCTCTACCGTGTTCTCCCGCTCTTGCCGCCTCTATCGCGGCATTGAGTGCAAGCAAGTTTGTCTGCTCAGCGATATCGTTGATGACTGAAAGAACATTTTTTACATCGTTAGCATCTTGGCTTAGTTGGTTAATCTTATCCGCCATCTCCATCTCTTTTTGACTACTCTCTTCAACTCTCTCAACAAGTTTATTAATCGTTTGAGTCGCTTGCTGAAGCGTCTCATAGGCAGCAGCAATCTGCTCTTTGGAGTTTGCCGCTATCTCTTTTGAGGAGATGAGTTCCTCCTTAATATCTTCACCTTTTTGCGCCATATTTGTGATCACTTTTGACATATCTTTTGAGTTAGCAGCGATCTCTTTTGACTCCTCTTGCATCTTAGCGGCATTTCTCGTACTCACATCCACAACACTTAGAATATCTCTCATCGTTTCATGGATAGAGACTCTCAGAGAGTTATAGGCTGTTGCGATCTCTCTTAGCTCATCATTGGTATTGATCTTTAGATCTTTTGAGAGATCCTTTTTCCTCTCGATCTCTTTTAGCTGACTGACAACTGAACCGACTGTACCGGTGATGGAGTGATAAAAAGCTTGCGACATGATAAAGAGGAACAGCGCAAAGACACCTACCTCTATCCAAAGTTTTGTTGCTTCCCACTTCTTTTTGGCTACTCGATTTGCTAAAAGTTCTTGAAGTTTTACATTTGTAGCGTCATATAACGCACTCGCTTTATTGATAACATCTGTACCTTCGGCAAATATCGACTCAGATGAGACATCTTGAGAAAAGAGGACATGATCATTGACATCATTGAGAAATTTTTGTGCACTATTCATAAACTCACTCTCTGCCTTAGATAGCGCACTTTTGACATTTGGATTTACTTCATAAGATGTTTCATATCCGCTTTGCAATCTTTTGATCATCTCATGTGCATTCGCCTCAAGTCTATCTAGCTTTAACATCTCTTCTCTTTCTATAGTTCCCTTTGTAGAGATAGTCGCACTGAGTCCCCTCATCTTTCCAAGATACTCCATAATAGTCGGTAACTTATTGATACCTGCATCCATCAGATAGAAGCTGTCAAGCTCAGGATCGAGTATGAGATTTGACTCATCTCCTATCTTTACTATCAGATCCAACTCTTTAGATACCACATCACTATACCTCTTAAATGCCTCTTTTGCCGGCATATTTAAGGCATTTTCCATCAAGCTATTGAGAGAACTCTCTATCTGTGTAGCAAGTGTATCAAGATTGTTTATACCGTTGTCTTTTGCCATCTCAAGATTTGGCTTTAACTCTTTAAGATCTCTTTTGACTTGCTCTTTTAGCGATTGGATTTTCGGCAGTGCATTTTTATTGCCACTAAGGTATGTAGCGGTCGTTCCTCTTAATTTTTGCGTATCCATTAAAAGCGTTTTAACAGGTGGAAGCACCTTCGACCCTACATACTCTTTATTGGCAAAATCGATCGAATGATTGATCCTAATGATATTATTATAGACAAGCAATACGGTATAACTTAAGGCAACCGCACCTATGAGCATAAATTTTGACCGATATGATAAGTGATTGAGTAGATTTATCAACGGCGAGAGTAAATTTTTCATATTTCATCCTTTCTATCAACAAAAATAGCTTAGTACTAGATCGGTTTTAAAAAAATTTTTTTTAACTTTGAAACGCTTTTTGAGATATGAAAAACAGGACAATTATTGTTCAAAAATTAAGCAATGAGAAGAGTTGGATTTTCATAACATAAAATGAGGGAAGAAAAACCTCCCTTAACACTCCTCTATATCTGTCTTGAGTACCGCGCCGTTGCTTGCGTTTGAGACGAGTATCCTATACTGTTTGAGCCATGAGCTTTGGAGTGCCTTTTTCTTCGGCGTAAATGACGCTCTCCTCTTTTCCAACTCCTCATCACTAAGTCTAACTTCAAGCTTATAGTTATCCACATCGATATCGATGATATCTCCATCTCTAAGCAAACCTATCACGCCCCCTTCAGCCGCTTCAGGACTTACATGACCGATGCTAGCTCCCCTTGTCGCTCCGCTAAATCGCCCATCTGTGATGAGTGCCACTTTGTCTCCTAGCCCCATACCGGCGATGAGCGAAGTAGGAGCTAGCATCTCTTGCATACCCGGACCCCCTTTTGGTCCTTCATACCTGATAACCACTACATCTCCCGGCTTCACCTTACCGCCGACTATCCCCTCTATCGCCTCTTGTTGAGAGTCAAAACAGACTGCCGTTCCACTAAATACTCGCATTTGGGGATCTATTCCCGCCGTTTTCACTACCGCACCCTCTTTGGCTAGATTTCCAAAGAGTATCGCCAATCCTCCGACTTGTGAGTAGGGGTTGTCTATCGTATGGATAATAGTCGTATCTTTTATCTCGCTATCCGCTATCCGCTCACCGACTGTTTGCCCCTCTATGGTTGGATTGTCCAGATGGAGGATCTCTCCTCTTTTACTAATCTCATGCATCACCGCACTCACTCCACCGGCACTATGGATATCCTCCATATGAACCGTACTGAGAGAGGGAGAGATCTTGGCTATATGAGAGACCTTTTTACTCATCTCGTTGATATCGGCAAGATTAAAATCAACTCCCGCCTCTTTGGCGATCGCAAGCATATGGAGAACGGTATTTGAGCTTCCACCCATCGCCATATCTACCGCAAAGGCGTTGTGAACCGCCTTTTCATTTAAGATATTTTTGATCTTAAACTTTTCGGTAAGCTCCTCACTCTTTGCGATCTCACACACTCTTCTAGCCGCCTCTCTGAGTAGCTCCTCTCTCTGTGGGGTTTGCGCGAGGATAGTACCGTTTCCTTTGAGTGCGATACCCATTGCTTCCATGAGGGTATTCATACTATTTGCGGTAAACATACCGCTACAGCTTCCGCCGCTTGGACACGCTTCACACTCGATCTCCGCAAGTCTCTCTTTGCTGATATTGCCGGCTTCATACTCACCCACCGCCTCAAAGGCAGTCGCCAAATCTATACTAGTACCGTCGCTTAGCTTCCCGGCTCTCATCGGTCCGCCGCTGACAAAAACGGTAGGAACATTAACCCTAAGCGCTCCCATGATCATCCCGGGAGTGATTTTGTCACAATTTGGTATGCAGATCATCGCATCGAGTTTATGCGCATTCATCACCGTCTCTATGGAGTTTGCTATGATCTCCCTACTCGGTAATGAGTAGAGCATCCCGTCATGCCCCATCGCGATACCGTCATCGACTCCGATCGTATTGAACTCAAAAGGAACACAACCGTTTTTTCTGATCTCATCTTTGATAATCTCACTATATTTGTTTAAGAAAAAGTGCCCGGGTATAATCTCTATAAAGGAATTTGCCACCCCGATAAAGGGCTTGTCAAAATCCTCATCTTTCAGACCCGTAGCTCTAAGCAGACTTCTATGCGGAGTTCTGTTGTAGCCTTTTTTAACCTCATCACTTCTCATCTATACTATCCTTAATCATAAATATTTGGGGATTATACATAAAAAGGGCTAATCATCCTCTTTTTGCTCTTCTCTTAAAGCCTCCATTTTTGCCTCATAAGCCATCATCTCATACCTTATCTCATCGATCTGCTTTTTGGTGACATTCTCCTCCTGCTGCCAAATCACCTCTACATAGCCGCCATATATCTGACCCATATCCTCTATCTTCGCGGCATACTCATCCACATCTAAAGCATACTCGACTCTATCTTGCTCCTCATCTACAAGCTCAAAATACCACCTTCCCTCCGGGTTTACTTTGATGATTGATACGATTGTTCCCAATACTCATCCTTTTTTAAAATTTGTGCAAAAATTTTTAACAAAAAGTCAATAACTTTCGCTATACTTCCAACAGATGAATTTTATCAATTTTTCCGGGAGTTTATATTGATTTTTATCAGGATACTTCTTTTGACATTTATATCTTTACTTATAGGTTGCGGTGGCGGGGATTCTAAAAATCATCCTCCGATTGCTTTTGATCAAAACTTAAGCGTAAAAGCGGGAAAAAGTATCAAAGTTCCTTTTAAAGCAGATGATCCTGACGGTGATCAAATCAAATTTATTGTCTATAAGTTACCGCAAAACGGTCGATTTGACGCCGATAACTTAACCTATACTCCAAACGATACCTTTGCAGGGATAGATGAGATAGCCTTTTATGCAGTCGATGATAAAAACAACAGATCCAACGATGCGAAAATCATCATCCAATCTCTCTATGATGCCCCACCCACTTTGACGCTCAATGGAGCAGAAACCATCATTATCGAACTTGGCGATAACTTTGATGATCCTGGAGCAACAGCTATCGACCCCGAAGATGGAAACATTAGTGACACCATCTCAACAAGCGGGATAGTCGATACTTCAACTATCGGAACCTATACGATCACTTATAGTGTTACTGATAGCGCCTCTCATAGCGTCACCAAAACAAGAGAGGTAAGAGTGGTACTACCTCGTTCATCAAATGATGATCTCATGATCATCAACCCTCATAACAGTAACCTCGTCATCAGCTATGATGATAATGAGGCACCCTATGATCCAAATACTCTCACCGTAAATATCTATGATAATACCCCTCAAGTTCCGAAAGAACCTAGAATGGTAGATATAGGAAACGCTAACTATGCACTTGAACTTTTTGGCAACGGCATCGATAATGCTTTTCATATATTAGGCTATGATACGATCAAAAAATATTATTGGAATGAACATCCCGAATATCAAACTAGATTTCATATCTCATGGGATGCGAAGTTTAGTAGTGATTTTGTGATCTATATCGTACTAAAGTTTCAAACAGCTGACGGACAAACAATCTGGAACGATCTAGTCTATACACCGACTCCAAACGGCTATGAAGGAGTTACAAACGGATTTTTACATATCTCTTTAGGAATCGGTGCCAAGGATGGAGAGTGGCACCATTATGAAAGAGATATCCTAGATGATCTACATAGATTTTATCCGGGAGCAACCATACCCTATAATGACAATAAAAAGGGCTATGTAAACGGATTTGCGATAAGGGGAAGCGGTCTCATTACAAATCTAAAGCTATCTCTGAACTGAACCCTCTGAAAAACTATAAATTGAAGAAAAGCTTTATAATTTTAGCAAAAATTTTATGTTAGCCGCAGGCTAAAAAGAGCACTAAACCACGAAGGGGCGCTTGCGTTTGCTCTTTTTAATAAAATTTTTTTGCGTTCGCGAAGCGGAAAAATTATAACTTGCTTGAGTGAAATTAATAGTTTTTCAGAACACTAAACTAGCAAAAATTAAAGAATCAATATAGTTTAAAATATTTAATACAACTTGATAAAAATCAAGCTATTATCATCCTAAATAGATCGAAAGGATGATAGATGAGATATATTTCTTTAGTACTAGCTACCTTGCTGCTCATAGGATGTGGCGGCGGGAGTAGCAAAATCGACAAGGCAAAAGAGAAAGTCCAAAGTCTCATAGATGAAAATATCGGTTCGCAATCAAATGATATGAGTGGGCAAACAGAAACTACAAAAGCTACACAACCATCTACTACGGATGATCAAAATAGCACTACGCCAACCGATGAACAAAACGGTAGTAATATGCGACAAAGTGACACTACCAAGAGCGATACGGACAACACCCATAGTGACAACGACACCTCCTCGCAAAGTAGTACCGATGAACCCGCTTCAGGTAACAATAATAACCATACTGCCGACACCAATAAAACAGATGATCAAAAGAGTAGTACTAACGATAATCAAAGTAGTGAAAATAACAGTTCATCAGAGAGTAGTACTAATAATAGCATAGACAATCAACACAGCGATACAAATACTACCATAAAAAAGATCGTTGATAGACACAACTACTATAGAAACCTTCTCTATCACGATAGCAATCTCACTTGGGACGATGAGATCGCAAAAAGTGCCCAAGAGTGGGCTAACTATCTCGCAGAACACTACACCGTTCAAGCAAGAGATAGAGGATACTCTCCACACGATAATCAAAACTTCGACTATGGTGAAAATATCGCTTGGGGTATCCCTTCGATGGATTTTGTCACCGATGAGCCGATAGAGGATATCGATACTCCGAGTGACACGATTCCAGACGGAGCAGTAGATGCATGGGCAAGTGAAAAGGCTTACTATGATTATGAGACAAATAGTCAAAAAGCCGGTTATGAAGATAAAGTCATCGGACACTATACGCAACTTGTCTGGAAAGAGAGTACTAAGGTCGGGTGTGCAAAGGCAAAGTCACAAACGGATCTAGGTGGCGAATGGGTTGTATGCAGATACTATAAACCGGGAAATATGACGATAAACGGAGTAAAACAGAAGCCCTATTGATTTGATGGTGGAGCATAGCGGGCTCGAACCGCTGACCCCGACGCTGCCAGCGTCGTGCTCTCCCAGCTGAGCTAATGCCCCGAAAACGAGAGGATATTATACCACATTTTCCTCAGTTTTTCCTCTCTTCCTCTCTTTTTTTTGCCGCTTTTTTACCAAAATGAAGTCCTATATAGATAGGCGCTACAATAATAGCGGCTCCGATAAGAACCCAAATGATCGTTGTCATATACCTCTCCTGACATATTTAAATTTAATTGATTAGTTTGAAAAACTGTTAATTGAACGAAAACTTTATAATTTTGTCCTCGTCACTCCGTTCCTGCGGGATTGTCGCAAGGCTCGGATAAGTTAAAAACTCAGCGTTAGCCGTAGGCTAAAAAAGTGCACCAACCCCGAAGGGGCACTTTAGTGTTTGCACTTTTTAGCAAAGTTTTTAACTGTTTGCGAAGCAATAAATTATAACTCGTTTGAATGAGTATTAACAGTTTTTTAAACCCAAATTTTGTCTCTATTTTACCACAAAATATTTACTTGCCTCTTTTTTATCATCAAACGGCACCGCTTCTAACTCTTCATCACCGATAAATATCCTACTCTTCTTGCCTCTTTGCGCTTTGGTATAGGTCAAAAAGAGTCGTCCCGCCAACTCTCTATCAGCTTCACTTGCATCTTTTGAGAGGTAGGTCACACCGCACGGAAGCCCGTCGCTCTTGATCCTTACATAGCCGCTATGGTTGATCTCTTTGAGATACTCGTTATCCTCTCGGTTTCTTCCGATAACGAGCTTCGCCCCGCCCGGCAGTCTAAAGTGCCTACCGTATTTCAAAAGCTCGATATCTTCGACAACAAACTCTCCATGCTCTTGTATATCTCTTATCTTCATCGCCATCGAAGCATCCGTTAGCAGACAACCGCCTCCGGGAGACTCATAATCTTCAAAACCGTACTCTTTAGCGAGTCTGAGCTGTACCTCACGGCTTCTGCCCTGTATCCCCAAAAGTCTCTCTCTATCGACCCACCCCTCTATCTCCGGTGTTGTGGGTTCAAGTACCTTAGCCGAGAGCGGTCTGAGGATGAGATTTCTCTCTTGGCTATCGGCAAGGGCGGAGACCTTTTTGAGTGCATCACTCCTTTGACTCATCGGTCTCTGCCCCACCACTTCACCCGTAATGATAAATGAGGCGCCATACTTCTCAAGTAATCCCAAGGCGATGCGAAACATATTTCCGTGGCAATCGATGCAGGGATTGAAGTTTTTGCCGTATCCATACTTTGGATTAAAGAGTATCTCTTTGACAAACTGCTCTCTTGTGTTTATCACATTAAAATCAGCCCCCACCATCTCTGCTCTTTTTTGAAGTAGCTCAAATCTATCCCTGCTACTTCCAAACCCTATGTCGATGTGCAGTGCGGTTACATCGATACCCTGCTCCGTGATGAGCTTTACAGCAAGCATACTATCAAGCCCGCCGCTAAAGAGTGCTAAAGACTTCATACCGAACCATCTCCCCTCGTTTTAATCTTCCTATTATATCTTGAATTTTCCTACTATAAAAGCTCTTTTGCTCTAGAGTCAAATCTTTTTTAAATCTCAGCTTGTCCATCAGTGAAGCGTAGTGTCTTCTGAGCATAAATCTTATCTGCTCAAATAGCTCCTCTTTGTCATACTCTTTGAGATCCTCTCTCACCATGATACCGATGATCGCGCTATCTTCAGTCTCATCTCCTATCAACAACTCAAACTCTCTTTTGTGTGTTTTGAACACATCGATCGAGAGATACTCCAACACCTCATCCAAAAATTGCGGTTTAGCAAGAAGCGTTTTGATGATATTGAGCTCCGCGATATCCTCTTGGTTCTGTACTATCGGTTTGGATAGACGGCTACTCTTAGTACTAGATATTTTGATATGGCTAGTACTAATATCCAATAAGATCGCTAAAAAATCCCTATACTCATCTTGGATAAGCGGCGCAAGGGTATGGAGATATTTGAGAGACTCATTGAGCGCTTTTTGCTTCTGCAGGGCATCATTGAGATCAAACTTACTTACGATAAACTCCAACGCATACTCGATAAAAGGCTTTGAGGCGTTGAACTTCGCCTTTAGCTCATCCTCTCTCCCCTCTTTTACCATATCCGCCGGATCCATCCCCTCATCAAATATCACAACCCCGCCTCTCATCTCCTTTTGGCTCAAAAGCTTTGCCGCCTTAAATGCCGCCTCCTTTCCGGCACTATCTCCGTCATAGGCAACGATCACTTCCGGATCACCCCGTTTGATAAGCGGAACGACCTTTTCGGTAAGTGCCGTTCCAAGCGTCGCCACGGCATTTCTCCAACCGGCTTGATGGAGCATCACCACATCCAAATTCCCCTCTACAATGATGATGCGCCCCTTTTTCATGATGCTATCTTTAGCTTTATGATAGCCAAAAAGGAGTGTTGATTTGTCAAATATCCTACTTTGCGGGGAGTTGATATATTTTCCGATATCATTTCGTTGGGTGAGGATCCTCCCGCCAAAACCGACTATCTTACCGCTTGGACTAAAGATAGGAAAGGTGATACGATTGCTAAATCTCGCATATACCCTGCCGTCATCGCCTTTTGCCAAGATCCCCAGCTCCAACCCCTCGCTAAGTTTTACACCTCTATTTCTCAAAAAATCCAAACTTTTATAGGAAGCAGGTGCGAAACCTATCTCAAACTTTTCGATGGAAGATTCATATACCCCTCGATTTAGCAAGTAGTGCTTCGCCTCAGGGTTGTTTTGCAACTCCTTTTTGAAAAAGTTGTTCAACTCCTCTAAGATAGAGGCTTTTTGATAGATAGAATCACTGTTTTGTGTTCTTTTTAGTGTTACTCCATATTCACTTGCCAGCTTCTCTATCGCTTCGGGATAGGTGAGATTTTCATACTCCATCACGAACTTGATACTATCGCCGCCGATACCGCAGCCAAAACACTTAAAGAGCTGTTTTGCGGGACTGACCGTAAAAGATGGAGATTTCTCATCATGAAAGGGGCAGTTTGCCTTATAGTTGGCTCCCGCTTTTTTAAGCTCTATATACCTGCTAACAACATCGACAATATCAAGTCTCGCTTTGAGCTGTTCTATGGACTCTTGTTCTATCATTGGGATATTATATCACACTAACACTGCGCTAACACTACTTTCATAAAATTGAATGCACGAGAAAAGATAGGGGCAAAAATGGATATTTGGGATATATTGATAATACTATTTATCTCTTTTTTGATAGGTGGTTTGATCAATGAGTTGATTACCTATTTTGAAAATAGAGAGGAGATGTAACGATTTAGACTCCTTGATTATAATTTTGGTATAATAATCCTATCTTATGATCAAGGATTTTATATGCCAATCGACATCTATGATGCTCTCCAAAAAATTGATGAGATCTCCTTAACCCCTCCATCCATCCTCGTTCCGATAGAAGAGAGTATCACAAAAGTTGCCGCAGAGGATCTCACAGCGACACTCCCTTTGCCAAACTTTGATAACTCCGCTATGGACGGCTACGGGATAAGAGGATCATCTAAAAGCTACAAAATTAGAGAAACCATACTTGCAGGTCAAGAGAAAGATCTTGTACTAAGTGACGGCGAGTGTGTCGCGATCATGACAGGTGCAAGGGTACCAAAGAGTGTAGAGCGTATCATCCCAAAAGAGATGACAAGTAAAAAAAGCGATAGCATTAGCATCGATCAATTGCTTCCTTTAGGTGCAAATATCAGAAAGAAGGGTGAAGATATCGATATCGGTGAGAGTATCATCAAAAAGGGCGAAATCGTCAACTCCTCTCATATCGCGCTACTGGCTTCTCAAGGTATCACCCATATCAAAGTCTACGCCACTCCTAGAGTCGCTATCTTCTCTTCAGGAGATGAGCTAAAGATGCACTATGAGAAGCTTGAGGGAGAGGCGGATCTCTATAACTCCAATACCCCCTACTTGGTAGCTAGGGCAAATGAACTTGGAGCTCAAGCCTTTTTTCTCGGTAGAGCGGATGACAACCTAGACTCTCTCAAATCCAAAATCAAAGAGGCGCTAAGTTATGACCTTATCATCACAAGCGGCGGAGTGAGTGTGGGTGAAGCGGACTTCATGAAAGAGGCGTTTAAAGAGATGGGCTTGGAGAGCTTCTTTGATAAAGTAGCTATAAAACCGGGTAAACCGACCCACTTTGGACGCATAGGCGCTACCCTAGTACTAAATCTGCCGGGCAACCCTTTAGCAAGCGCGATGAACTTTGAGATCTTCGGTAAATTTATCATCAACAAACTCAGAGGCTTATCGGCACCTTACCACTCCTATATCCTCACCAAAAGTGCCTCTAATATCATCTCCAAAAAACCGGTCGATAGCGTGATAGGGGGATATTTTGACGGTAAGAGCTTCATGCTTCCGGCTAAAAAGGTCTTTCCGGGAAGTGTCAATGCACTCAATCACTGCAACTGCATCATTGTAATCGATAAAAGTACCGATGAGATAGATGTTGGTGAAGAGCTAAAGATATTACCTATAAGATGGGGATTTTTCAGTAAGCACTTTGTGGAGTTTAAGTCTTAGTAACTCATCCATAATGGTAACGACACTGCGCTATCAGTATAGCATCCTCAGTCACTTTATAGACCAATCGATGTTCTATCGTAATGCGTCTTGACCAATAGCCTGACCAGTTATATTTTAAGGTTCTGGCTCTCCGATTCCTTCAAAAGGGTTTCGCTCTATCTCTTTGATAAGACGATTGATCTTTTTTAAAATCTTTTTGTCGTGTTTCTGCCAATAGAGATAGTCCTCCCAAGCTTCATCTGCAAAACTTTGTATCATTCCTCAATCAACTCTCGCTCTTTCCCTTTTCCGGCTTCAAGCTGTTTGATTGCATCATTTAATCTTTTTGCATTGACTTCGCTCTGCATAAGATAGATCGTCTCCTCCATCGCTTTAAAATCACGCATAGAGATAATGACTACGGACTCCTTGTTCTGACGCGTTACAACGATTGGAGTAGAGTCTACTACAACTTTATCAAAAGTTGAAGCCAGATTTTGACGAGTTTGTGAAAAGTTGATAGTTTTCATAAAACCCCTTCTATACAAATATGTACAAATCATAGTACACATTTACCGAAATCTTGCTAAAAGCGTATCTGTCAAAAAGAAGTTTTTTAGGGGGATCCTTGAGTTTGTAAGTTGGAAATAGATAGGGGGAAACCCTATCGTTAGACTATTTTAAAGTAGAGATATATGCAGCTAAAGCTTTGATATCATCATCGCTAAGACCTGCCGCTTGACCTTTCATCACACCTTTCATAGCTCCGCCGTAAGTTCCGGCTTTGTAACCTTTGAGAGCCTCTTCAACTTTAACGGCATCCCATCCAGCGATCACTTGAGAAGCACCAAGCGCTTTCTTCTCCGCTTTCGCACCGTGGCATCCTGCACACTTTGTATATAGTTTAGCACCGGCTTCAGCAGCACCACCACTTGCAGCCTCAGTAGCGGCAGCAGCAGCACCGGCAGCAGCTTCCTTAGCACCTTCTGTGGCTTGTTCAGTAGTCTCTTTCGCAGCCTCCGCAGCTTTTTCAGCACCCTCTTTTGCGGCTTCTGTTGCACTGCTTGCAGCCTCTTTTGCTTTCTCTACAGCACCGCTTGCAGCCTCTTTCGCAGCTTCAGTTGCGGCACCCGCAGCCTCTTTCGCGCTCTCAACTGTTTTGCTAGCAGCCTCTTTTACCGCCTCTTTCGCAGCTTCAGCTACATTTCCACCACTCTTTACAGCCTCTGCCGCACCTGCAGCAGCCTCTTTTGCATGATCAGCCGCTTTACTTGCTACTTCACTCGCAGCCTCTTTTGCTTTATCCATCGCTCCACTTGCGCTCTCTTTTAGCGTGTCACCACAACCAACTAAAAGTGACGCAACAACTAATGAATACAAAAAAGTTTTCTTCATTCTTTTTCTCCCAAAATAAATTTTACTCTGCTATTTTACAGCTATATAATTAAAATAAACTTTTTAATAATAGTAGTTTAAGTTTAACAAACTCAGTTAAGCCCAAGAAATGATCGTTTCATCCAAATTGTGAATTTAACTAGGTTTGGGGTTGACAAAAATCTCATTATTTAACAGTTTATCCCACATTTTTGGATCGCTCCACTCATTTTTGACCTCATCCGAAAACTCTATAGCACTTAGATCGATCTTCCCCATCAACTTGCTATAGGCATCCTCCCTAAAGGCTTGTGCATAGCCCGTATCTGTCTCATGTACGATGACACTATGCACCTTGACATCTTTTTCACCATTTTGCATCTTGGTTTGAGCCAATACTCTATCGACCATCAAAAATATTACCCTTGTAAACTGTTCCGCTGAGGGCGAAACAGGCAGAGAGACCCACCTTAGAGAGTGTTTTTTGATAAATTCGATATAGACTTTATCATCTTCACTCCAAAAGGCGGTCGCATGGTCAAACGAGTCTATCAACTCCTTGATCATCAACTTTGTCAATCCAAAATCATAAACCATCTGCCCCTTATCAAGATAGTTGGATTCAAAAAGCACCTCTATCTTATAGGAGTGCCCGTGCAGTGAATATTTGCAACGCCTACTAGTACAGTTCCTCACGATATGGGCATTTTCAAACTTAAATAATTTTCTGATGATCATCTCCCCTCCTCATTATCCCAAAGTCTTATATGCAGTCTATCACAAAAAAGATAACCGTTTTTTATACAGATTTTTGCCGTGGCTCTATCATGTTTACAAAGTTCACGGCTTGTAGCACCCATCGGCATACAGTACACCGGTATATTTGGCGCCAGTGAGGCGATCTCTCTTATCTCCTCTTCATCACTCCTTTTTGAGACTACAAACTTAAAAAATGACCTCTTAGTACTAAGAGCGATAGAGGCTATCGCTTTGGGATTTACCCTTTTTGCGTAAGTTTCACCGCTATTGTTGAGCTTCACACTCATCGAAAAGACCACTTCCCTATAAATGGGAAAGCGCTCAAAATCTATCTCTATCGTGGCATTGGTCTCGATGGTGATAGTAAAGCCTCTCTCTATATAGTGAGCGAGTGCATCCAACAAGATAGGATTTTGGTAGTGGATAAGGGGTTCACCACCGGTTATGACGATATGCGGCTTAAACGCTAAGTTCTCCAAATAGTTCTCGATAGTGGGAATCAAACTCTCGACCCTCTCCCATCTATCCCCAAACTTCTCCTCATCGACCGCTCTGACTGAATCACAGCCGATAGCTCCTTCATATCTGACCCCAAAGCCTTTGCAATTAAGATTGCATCCGCCGAGTCTGACAAAGATAGAGGGTGTACCGGCAAATCTTCCCTCTCCCTGAAAAGAGTAGAAGCTCTCAACAAGCGGCAGACTCATCCACCCGTCTCATAAAATGCTCGATTGGAGCTCTCACTCTCATCTTCGCTCCATCTATTTTTCTCAGGCTTATTTCGTAACACCTCCCTGAGTACTTCAACGGCTCCCTCGATATCCCCCTTTTGCACCGCATCCTTAATACTCATCGCCTCATCAAAGTAGAGACATGGGATCAGATAGCCCTCGGCAGTGAGCCTTATACGGTTACAGCTCTCGCAAAAGTCATGCTTATGCGGATCGATCAGTCCAAACTTATACCCATCTTCGAGCAGATAGCTAAAACTTGGGCTACTCCCCTCGCGACCTAACTTTTTGATAGTATATCTCTCTTTGATCTTCTCAAGGATCTCTTTGCCAAGCAATCCCCTAATCGTACTGTTTGCCATATTATTTTCCATATACTCGATAAATCGTATCTCGATACCTCGCTCTTTGGCAAACTCAAGCACATCGAGGATATCATCTTCGTTGATCCCTTTTAGCGGAACCATATTGATCTTTATCCCTAGCCCTACACTCCTAGCCGCCTCTATCCCCTCCAACACATCAGATAGCACATCTTTTTGGGCAATCTGCTTAGCGGTTTCGGGATTGAGGGTATCAAGTGAGATATTTAAGCGTTTTAGCCCCGCATCTTTAAGTTTTTTTGCAACATGTTTCAAAAGGTAACCGTTTGTGGTGAGTGCAAGGTCTATATCGCTACGATGATTGTAGATCATCGCGATAAATCTATCCAGATCTTCTCTAAGCAATGGCTCTCCGCCGGTAATCCTCACCTTTCTTATCCCCTCATCAATCGCCGCTTTGATAAACAAAAAAAGCTCTTCAAACTTCAGCAGATTTTCCCTCGGAGTCCAAGAAAAGGGCTTATCCGGCATACAATACTGGCATCTAAAGTTACACCTCTCCGTCACTGAAACCCTTAGATAGTCTACCTTTCTTCCATGTCCGTCTATTAACATTTTAAACCTATTAAAACAATTTTTTCATCTGTCGATATTATATCCAAGAAATTAAAAATAAAGGAGAGTTGTTATGAGTGTGCCGATGCCGACCCCACATGAACGGGTTATGAGAGAAGAGGACTTTATCGTATCTAAAACTGATACAAAAGGTAGGATAACCTATTGTAATAAGATATTTATGGAGATGGCTGCGATGAGTGAGGATCAGCTTCTAGGTAAACCGCACAATATCGTTCGCCACCCAGATATGCCTAGGGTAGTCTTTAAGCTACTTTGGGAGTATGTGCAAAGCGGTAAGGAGATCTTTGCCTATGTGAAAAATCTATCAGCTGACGGAGCCTACTACTGGGTCTATGCCAATGTAACACCCTCCTATGACAATAACGGCAACATCATAGGCTACTACTCGGTGAGGATCAAACCGAAAGATTCGGCACTTCAGGTGATCAAGCCGCTCTATGAAAAGCTGCTGGAGATAGAGAGGGGTTCAGGTATGGAGGCATCTTATAAAGAGTTGATGAGTATATTAGAGAGTAAAGGAGTAACCTATGATGAGTTTATTATCAGTATCCAAAAGTAGTGCTAAAAGTGACTTAGTTAAAAAGATAGATGAGGTTGTGGCATGTGCGGCAAAAGGGGAGTTAGAACCAAGGATAACCGGAATAAACCCAAATGATCCGCTAGCACCTATAGCATGGAATATCAATAATATGCTCGATCAAGTTGAGGCTGTTATGCGTGGTTCAGCTACAGCAATAGAAAAAGCGAGTCAAGGGGACAATAGTAGAACAGTATTTTGTAGCGGCTTGAAGGGAGGTTTTAGACAAAATTGTCAGAGTGTCGCAAAGGCTGTACACACTATGCAAGAGGGACATGAAGCACAACTAAAATCCCAACTTGCTCTTGAGTTTGAAAAGATAAGCGGAGGAATTAAAAAATCGATATCGACACTACAACATGATCTAGAAAGTGCGATAGAGAGCATCAATGAAGTCGCCGACCTCTCTAAAGATACGGCAGATAAGTCAAACGAGTCACTTAGTACTACGATGGAACTTAGTGAAAAACTAAATCATCTCATTGAACTCATCAACAATGTCACCCTCTCTATCTCGTCGCTTACCGAGAGAACAAGTGAGATCAGTCAAGTGGTAAATCTCATCAAAGATATCGCCGATCAAACCAATCTCCTCGCACTAAATGCAGCTATCGAGGCGGCAAGAGCGGGTGAACACGGCAGAGGATTTGCAGTCGTTGCCGATGAAGTGAGAAAACTTGCCGAGAGAACACAAAAAGCAACCAGTGAGATATCTATCACGATCCAAACGCTTCAACAAGAGACAAACCAGATCCAAAGTGATGCAAGTGAGGTAAATGAGATCGCCACCACTTCCGGTGAGACGGTTGAGCATTTTGCTTCAGTACTTCAAGAGTTTAATAAAAATACAAATGAGGCATCGGAGCTTGCTCAAAAAACAAAACTCAAAAACTTTTTAACACTGGTCAAAGCTGATCATATCGTCTTTAAGGCAAACGCTTACAATGCAATCCTACATGATACCGGAAATAAAACCCCTAGACTTAGTGAAAAAGAGTGTAGATTTGGTAAGTGGTATAACGGTGAGGGAAGAGATGTCTTTGGCAACACAAAAGTGTTTAAAGATATCGAAGCCCCACATAGAGAAGTACACCAATATGCAAACCAAAACATAGAGATAACCGACCAAGAGCTCAAACCTGAAATGGTACCGCAACTTAGAGAGAACTTTGAAAAGATGGAAAAAGCTAGTGAAAAACTCTTTGATATACTTAATGATCTTGTTTAATCGGAGTAGCCTCTACTCCGATAGATCTACCGATAACTTACTTTCGATCCATTGACAAAAAAATAGATCTAATGTATAATTTATGATGTATAAAGTAAAAGCCGTTTTATAAAGAATAACTGAAACGGCAGAAAAAAAGATAAAAATATATAGGTAGTGTGTTTGATCCTTGAAGTGC
>JALWLO010000075.1 GCA_027084135.1 Campylobacterales bacterium
CTATATTGTATGTTTTCTCAAAGCTCTCTCCAAATCTTCCGGCGTGTCGATACCAAAACTCTCGCTCTCTACCTCTAGCATCGCTATCTTTTTACCGTTTTCGAGTGCTCGTAACTGCTCCAGCTTCTCTACCCTTTCAAGTTTTGAGGCAGGAAGAGAGCAAAATGCTTTGAGATCTTTCCGTCTAAAACCGTACAAGCCAAGATGTCCGTAAAAATCACTACACTCACCCCGAGGATAGGGGATGAGGCTTCTTGAAAAGTAGAGCGCATAGCCGTTACTATCGACCACCACTTTCACATGGTTTGGATCTTCTGCACTTTTTAAAGATATCCTCTTATAACATGACGTCATAAACGCCTCTCTATCCTCCTCCACCTTTTTGCGCAGTGATTTTACAACCTCCTCTTCGATAAAGGGCTCATCGGCTTGGAGATTGATGATGATCTCATCATCACCGAGTCCCAAGATTGACGCCGCCTCATCTATCCTATCGGTTCCGCTTTGATGTTTATCGCTTGTCAAAACCGCCTTTATGCCGAAACTTTCGGCGATATCGACCACTTCGCTACTATCGGTCGCGATCGCAACGCTATCGACCCCCTCTACCCTCTTCGCGGTAGCGATCACCATCGGCAGACCGAAAATATCAGCCAAAATCTTTTTGGGAAATCTACTCGACTCCATCCTTGCAGGAATGATTATCATATAAAACCTTTTGTGCTAAAATCGATTAATTTTAACACAAAAGGCATATATTGTTTTTGTATCAGGATAAGGACGGCTTTCTATTTAACTCCGATGCCCATTTTCTATATGAATTTATCTCCAAATTCAACCCAAGAGGAGAAGTGCTGGATGTGGGTTGCGGTTGCGGGATCGTAGGGCTTTTAGTTGCAAGAGACTTTCAGATCCGCTTAACAAGCCTCGATATCCAAAAAAGTAACTGTGATCTAACCGCCGTAAACGCAAAAGTCAATCATATTGATGCCGCTGTCGTACATACGGACTATTTAGCCTTTAGTACTAAGAAAAAGTTTGATCTCATCATCTCCAACCCCCCCTACTATCACGACGGTGTAAGCAAAAGCCAAAACCCCAAAATCCACCAAAGCAGATACAACACCCATCTACCCCTTGAGCCATTTATCAAAAAATCAAACTCACTTATCAAACCCAAAGGCTCTCTCATCTTCTGCTACGATGCCAAGCAGATACAGTTATTGCTAAAGTTGCTTGAAGAGTATAAATTTAGGGTAAATGACATACGGTTTCTACACCCAAAACTAGATAAGCCCTCCTCTTTAGTTTTTATCCATGCAAAAAAGAGTTCAAAATCCCTCACAACCATCCATCCACCCTTGATACACTTTGTGGGGAATGAGATGAGTCAAGAGGCAAAAGCTATTTACCGTAAAACAAGGACATATAGTATAAAATGCACACTATGATAAAAGTTGAGGGCTACGATTTTGGATTTGATGAGAGCGCCTGCTTTAGCTGTGAGGGGAATTGCTGTAGGGGTGAGAGCGGATATATCTGGGTAACACCCTATGAGATATCCCAAATAGCCCGTTTTTTGCACATAGATGAGGATGATTTTAGGGCTGAGCATCTCAGAAAGGTGAGATATCGCTACTCTCTTAAAGAGGTAGAGACGGAGGGAGAGTATATTTGCCGATATTTTGATACGATTAGCAAAAGGTGCACCATCTATGAAGTTAGACCGAGCCAGTGTCGAACTTTCCCCTTTTGGGACTACTTTAAAGAGCATATAGAGGAGGTAGAGAAAGAGTGTCCAGGTATTATTCGCTATTAGTTATCACATTTTTGCTGGTTGGATGCTCCTATAAAGCAAAATCGGCGCCGCTTCAAAATAGTATAGCCGCAAACAGCATCAATAGCCGCTTCGATAAAAAAGATTTCTATATGATAGTTGCTTTAGATAGCGAGTATAGGGGGGATTATCAAAATGCGGCAAATTATTATCGAAAGTTGTATGAAACAGGCGGCGATCTAAAGTTTGCACTCGAGGCGGTGAGATCCTATGTCCTCTCAAAAAACTTCAAAGCGTTAAAACCCTTTATCTCTCAACTTTTAAAAAAGTATCCCGAAAATATTGAATTGATGCGTTATCAAGCCGCTATCTATATCGATGAGCATCGATACAAAGAGGCGAAAAAGATATTGAAAAAGCTTGTAAAAGTGAGTACTAACCCAAAAGATCGTGAACTTTTAGCTTCAGTCAATCTCGCACTCAAAAATCCCAAAGATGCCCTAAAGTTTTATCAAAATGAGTATAAAAAAAGACTCTCCAAAGAGAGTCTCATCAAACTCTTTGATATTTTATACTATCAACTCGGCAAAAAAGAGGAGGCGATAAAAACGCTTAAAAGCCATATAGATTTTCAAGGGTGTGACGAAGTGCTCTGCTCAAAACTGATACTGGCATACAGAGATCAAGGAGATGTGGACTCCATCATCACCATCACGAAAAAGCTCTACAATAAAACCCATAAAGAGAGCTACGCCAAGATGCTTTTAGATCTTTATCGATTTAACGGGGATATCGACGGAGCTATTGGATTTTTAGAACAATCAAAGTTTGACAACAAAGCGCTTATCGATCTCTATATCACCAAAAAATCGTACAAAAAAGCCCTCGATCTTGCCAAGAGACTCTACCGCGAGAGCGGAGATATCGATATGTTAGCCAAAATCGCCATGATGGAGTATGAGAGCAGTAAAGTCAAAGATAAAAAACTGCTCAACTCCATCTCTAAAAAATTTGAAAAGGTGATCAAACATAGCGATAACCCTCTCTATGAAAACTACTACGGATATCTGTTGATCGATCACGATCTCGATATCGACAAGGGGATAGCGTTGGTAAAAAAGGCACTCAAACACACTCCAGACTCACCCTTTTACCTCGACTCATTAGCTTGGGGATACTATAAAAAGAGGGAGTGTTCTCTTGCTCTCAAAACGATAGAGAAGATCGTGGATCTATTGACGCAAAAAGAGATACAAGAGCACTACGAAAAGATCAAAGCTTGTCAATAAAAGGAAAAGATCGTGATACTTGATAAAATCATCAAAAAAACCAAAGAGGACTTAAAACGAAAAGAGAAGGAGTTTCCTATCGAGTGGTTGGGAAGAAGCTTAGCATACAACCCCTACCCTCCTAGAGATATCAAGCCGGCTCTTACCTCAACACCCAATAATCCCTACCGCATCATCGCTGAAGTGAAAAAGGCAAGTCCGAGCAAAGGGGTGATTCGAGAGGATTTCGACCCGCTCTTTATCGCCCAAGAGTATGCAAATGCGGGAGTTGATGCCATCTCAGTACTAACGGAACCACACTTCTTTCAGGGAGATCTAGAGTATCTAACCGGTATCAGACGCTATGTCCCCACACCGCTTCTTAGAAAAGATTTTATCATCAGTGAGTACCAACTGATGGAGGCTTTAGTCTATGGAGCCGATTTTGTGCTGCTTATCGCGAAGGCTCTAAGTAGAAAAGAGCTTAAAGACCTCCTTAACTACACACGACATCTCGGTATGGAGGCGCTTGTAGAGATACATGATAAAGAGGATCTCAAAAAAGCGATCTTTGCCGGGGCGGATATCATCGGTATCAACCACAGAAACCTTGAAACTTTTGAGATGGATATGCAACTTTGCCACAAACTCATTCCGCTCATCCCAAACGGTAAAATCATCGTCGCGGAGAGCGGGATAGACAACAAAGAAGTCATCGAAGAGCTTCATAAGGTCGGCGTTGATGCCTTTTTGATAGGTGAACACTTTATGAGACAAGAGAATATCTATGAGAGTGTAAAGGTGTTGAAAGATGCACAAGGTAGCTGATACGCTCGATAAAATCGTATCGTCTTTTGCAAAGTTAGCCGGACTACTCGTCGTAGTACTAAGCTTCTTGATGCTTTATGAGACGATCAATAGATATATCTTCAACGCTCCATCGGTCACGATTGAGGAGATAGAGTGGCACCTCTATGACATCATCTTTTTGCTAGGGCTCTCTTATACGATGAAGCTCGACAAGCATGTCAAAGTCGATATCTTCTATAACCGTTTTTCCACTAAAGCAAAAGCACTCGTAAATATCTTTGCCTATCTTGTTTTAGTACTACCCTTTTCGTTGATGATCATCTATGCCTCATACACTTTTGTCGAGATGAGTTATCTTCAAAATGAGATCTCTCCGGATCCCGGCGGTTTGACCCACAGATGGTTGATAAAGGGGATGATCATAGTCGGCTTTATCCTGCTTGTGATGGAAGCTATCGTGAAGCTCTATGAAGCGTTCAAAGCATATAGGAGCGCAAGATGACCGCACTCTTTTTATTTGGATTGGCGCTTCTCTTTTTACTCATCGGAGTACCGGTCGCTTTTGCATTCGGCGGAGCGGCTATGATCGTCGCCTATCTGACTCCCGATATCGGCATCAGCATCTTTAATCTGCTTCCATTTAGAATATACGGCATCATGCAAAACTTCAACCTCATTGCCGTTCCGTTGTTTATATTTATGGGGTTAGTACTAGAGAGAAGCCAGATAGCAAAAGATATGCTCGTAAATGTTGGAAAACTCTTTGGTAGTGTCAGAGGCGGACTTGCCGTTAGTACTATTTTAGTCGGCTCAGTACTGGCGGCTAGTACCGGTATCGTTGGGGCGAGTGTGGTAATGATGAGTATCATCTCACTTCCGGTTATGCTGGAGCACGGCTACTCCAAATCTCTCTCAGCGGGTACGATCACAACTGCGGGAACATTGGGGCAGATCATACCCCCATCCATCGTACTCATCATCCTTGGAGATGTGATGAGCGTCGATGTCGGTTCACTCTTTAGAGCGGCTGTTGGTCCATCACTGGTACTGGTTGGACTCTATCTCGCCTATATCCTGCTCATCTCCCGTTTGAAGCCAGATGTCGCTCCCGCCATACCAACAAACGGAGAGCAAAGAAGTAAAATAGTAAAAAAAGCTATCT
This sequence comes from Campylobacterales bacterium, assembly GCA_027084135.1. Lineage (GTDB taxonomy): Bacteria > Campylobacterota > Campylobacteria > Campylobacterales > QNZT01 > QNZU01. The sequence continues at coordinate 5,018 of JALWLO010000075.1, forward strand.
TCTCCATCATCCCCCCTGCCCTTTTGATCATTTTAGTACTAGGAAGTATATTTATGGGAGTTGCCACACCAACCGAGTCGGCGGCATTTGGAGCGGTAGGGGCGATAGTTTTAACTCTGCTTCAAAGAAGTTTTAGTTTTGAAACTCTAAATTATGCGATGATGGAGACGGTTAAACTAACTTCCATGATCTTTATGATACTCATCGGCGCTACGGCTTTTTCACTTGTATTTAACGAATCGGGCGGAGGTGAGTTAGTACTAAACTTTTTCCAAGATAGTGTTTCAAGCAAATGGGGCTTTATAGCGATCGCCATGATCGTTATCTTTTTGCTTGGATTTATCGTTGACTTTTTGGAGATCACCTTTATCGTTATACCGATATTTCTGCCAATCATCCACCACTTCCATATCGATCCGCTCTGGTTTGCCCTGTTGGTGGCTATCAATCTCCAAGCATCCTTTTTGACTCCACCGTTTGGCTTTGCCCTCTTTTATCTAAAAGGAGCGGCGGGGGATATGGTTAGTACTAAAGATATCTATAAAGGGGTTATCCCTTTTATCCTCTTGCAGTTGCTAGCACTTCTCTTAGTACTCATGTTTCCATCTATTATCAACATATTTTAAAGGGATTTCACTTCCCTTTTGCTTTTTGGATGCTATTGATATAGCGATACTCAATTGGGATCGGCTTCTCTTTTGGAAGTGATTTGGAAAGATTTTGTATCACACCTTCAAAATCTTCAAAGAGATAGTTTGCCATGCTACCTGGTATCGGATTGATCTCATTGAGTTTAATCTCATTGTCGACTACAAAGAAGTCACATCGTATTAACGCCCCCTCAAAGAGCGTTCCGTAGATCTTTTTAAACTCTTTTTTGAGATTCTCCTCTAAAAAGGGGTCAATTTGGGCTTTTTGTACTCTGGAGTCTCTGGAGAAGTCTAAATACTTCTTATCAAAGTCTAAAAAATCTCCCTTTTGAGGCTCTTCGACGATGGAAAAGATAAACTCTCCATCCACTTTACAACCCGCTAAGTTGTACTCCTTCACCCCTTCGATAAAGGGTTCAACCAAAACCTCATCATCAAACTCATACGCCACATCCAGCGCATACTCCAACTCGCTCTCGTCTCTGACGATACTCACACCGATCGAACTTCCCAGTCGAAGGGGTTTGATGATGACGGGGTATGGCGTAGTGATCTTATAGGCTCCCTTTTGTAACACCTCATAATCAACCGTATCAATCCCGATCGATGAGGCATAGAGTTTGGTATAGAGTTTGTTAAAGCTAAGTACACTCGCATCGACTCTAGGACCGATATAGTCGATACCGAAAAAACTCAAAACTGCGGCAAGCTTTCCATCCTCTCCGTCAGCACCGTGTACCAGATTGATCAATGTATCAAACTCCACTCTCTTCTCTCCGACAAGTCCTTTTTGAAAAAATCCACCCCGCTTAAGTGTCAATTTAGGAGACTTTTTATACTCTCCGCTAGAGAAGAGTTTCGATTTGATATCTTTTGAATTGATTAGATAAAAATCTCTATCTTTATCACAGAAGATATAGACTATCTCACTTTTGAGCACCTTTTTCAAAGATATGGCACTCACTATACTTATCTCATGTTCATAACTCACGCCGCCAAACAGTATCGCAAACTTCATCTACTCTCCTCTCTTTACTTAGCCAACTTTTTTAGAGCCTCTTTTACGATGCTCTGGGTATCCGTTGCGGTGATACCTTTTAGTACCTTATTTATCGCCTCTTTTTTAAATCCTAAACTCTCCAGCGCCATCACCGCTTCACCAATATTTGCACTCTTATCGACTTCACTCTCCAGTCCCTCCAAACGAAAATCTCCAAGCTCCACAAGTATCCTCTTTGCGCTCTTTGGTCCAATACCCGGAACCATCTTAATAGATGCAACATCTTGGTTTAAAACCGCTTGAGAGAAGCTCTCAGGAGTAAATGTTGAGCATATAGCAAGCGCGGTACTGGGACCCACTCCGTTTATTTTGATCAGTCTATCAAAGAGTCTCTTTTCACTCTCATCCACAAAGCCAAAAAGCGTATGCGCATCCTCTCTGATAATCAGTGTCGTATGTAAAGATATCGTTTTTGAATCGATTTGAGAAGAGCTGTTTATAGAGGTTTTTATCTCATAAGTTAGCCCGATAGCCGTTTTGATATGCAGAAGCGTAGGCTCCTTTTTGATGACTTCACCCTCAACTGCTATGATCACCCTTAGTATTTTCCTCTCTTTTAATATGAAAGTTACCCTCTTCCTCACCCTCTTCAAGCGTCAATACCTCAACAAACTCCTCCTCTTTCGGCAAGAAGGAAACTTCTACCGGAGGCTCTACCAATTTAAATATCACCTCATTAAACTCTTTCCAAGGTGAGTGGTTGATAACTTTCGCTTCAAAAGCCGATGCACTAATCTCTTTTAACTCTTCATGCAACTGCTCATTATGTATCTTAGCATCTTTTAACTCTTTAACTAATGAATTGAACTCTTTTATCCTCTCTTGGTGAGTTCTCAATTTCAGTATCATCGATGCGGGAGGGGTTTTGTCAAACTTTTTCATCTCCTGGATGCTCTTTTTGATCTCATCGATACTCTCTTGTTCAGACTCTATCCTCTTTTTTAATCCTCTTAACTCTCTTGGCAAAGATTTGATCTTTCGCTCAAGCTCGGCTATCTCATCCTGCAATGCTTTTAACTTCTCCTCATACCCTCTTTGCGCTTTTGGATCGACGATAAACTTGTTGCCGTTCCCCTCGATCTTATCAAATTCGATCAGATGCGATGCGATGACGGTAGCGTTTGATAGAACCTCTTTGATATAGACCTCTTTTGCTCGTATCTCTCCACCGGAGAGCTTACCGACTCTCACGATATCACCCTCGATTACACCACCCTCTAAGATCTCAACCTCCACCTCATCTCCCTCTACAAATCCTTTATGAAGATGGATTTTGACATTTTTACCATAAATCGTGGCACTTTTATGTGTCTGCCCTTTTATCTCAATCTCAACCGCTTTGATCTTTGCATTGTTTGCGACATGCCCGGCAACACAGATCTCATGGGTATCGATCTCAACACCGGGACCAACCGCATCAACTCCACTATTTCCCTCCGTAACAACCACGCTGATGTTTGAATCATCTCCGACATGGATTCCGCCACTATTTTTTTTGCTTATCGAGTCAACGACAAACTCCTCTTTTATCTCATATCTATCACCCTCTTGTTTGATATACCCATCTTTATTAGCGATATAGAGAACCCTATCATCATCCTCTTTGATGATAAAGTCATCACTCACTTTGATCTCCACCTCACTCTCTTTGGAGAGCTCTATACTCTTTACCTCTATGATCTCACCTTTGCAGTTTCTCCCGTTTCTCCCCTCTTTTGATTTTAGATACTCTAGTACTATATCTCCCCTTTTCACGGCATAGATATCATACTGCTCATCTTTGTTTTCACCCTTTTTGTAGTGCATAATCCATTTATTATTGATGGGGTAAACAGGAGGAATAGCGTTACACACATCCAAGACAACATCTTTACTCAAACCGCCGTTTACCCTTATTGCTGAGATGACTCTTTTTATACCGGCTCTTAACTTTTCATCCCAGATACCTATCAAGATCCCGTTTTTTGCCAATCTCTTATCGATCTCTTGCCTCATCCTAGCGTCAAACGATTCATCATATTTCACGCTCTCTTTCGCTCTAATCTTTACTCTTACAGTCGTAAAGTCACTGTTACTTCCTACGGCAAGACTTAACGGGAAACTCTGTGTACCCTCTTTTTGAAAGACTTCCACTTTATACTCTTGAAATATTTTAAAAGAGGGGTTTAGGAGATTCTCTTGGGATAAGACTTCATCTTTGTTCAACTCATTTAACGCTTTAGGTGTATCTGTATCACCCATCTGATAAAAAGTGTTATATGATACGATCTTAAAATCCAACGCTTCTAAAGTGATAGCCTCTTTTTGAGAAATCTTCTCAAGACTCTTTTTGATATCTTGAGTCTTGATCAAAATCTCTCTAAAACTCTCTACCTCTTTGTGCGTATGCTCTTCAATCTGGTTTTTTTTATCAAAAATCTTCAAAAACCCCATTTTTCCCTCACCATTTTGTCCTCTACTTAATGAAATAGATCGGCATAAATGAAATTATCTTAAGTGCACCACTAAAATCAGACTCTTAAACAAAAATAGAGTAAACTCTCTTTATGTTTCGTTCGATTTTTACAAACAGCTTCGGTATCCTCACATCAAGGATTTTAGGATTTATAAGAGATATGCTTCAAGCCTCTATCATCGGAGCAAATATCTACAGCGATATCTTTATCGTAGCATTTAAGTTGCCCAATCTCTTTAGACGCATCTTTGCCGAAGGTGCTTTTACCCAAAGCTTTTTACCCGCTTTTACGGCAAGTAGGCAAAAAAGTATCTTTAGTATGAAAATATTTTTGGGATTTATCACATTTTTATTACTCCTCTCTCTCATCGTCACCCTATTTAGCCCTCTATTTACCAAGATCATCGCAACCGGTTTTAGTCGTGAAGTGGTAGCAAAAGCCGCACCGTTAGTCGCCATCAACTTCTACTATCTACCGCTTATATTTATCACCACTTTTTTAGCGACCCTCTTACAGTATAAAAACCACTTCGCTACAACGGCGTTTTCAACGGCGCTCTTGAATGTTTCGATGATAACCGCCCTCCTTCTATCCAAAGAGGCTTCCAAAGAGCAGATCATATATAATCTCAGTATCGCCGTCGTAGTCGGCGGTCTCTTGCAAGTACTTACCCATATCATCGCTATCAAAAAGTTCTCACTCCATAAGATAGTGATCGGTGGATTTCAAAGAGTATTTAAAAAGGGTTCGTTAATCAAAGATGATATCTCAAAATTCAATTCTCAATTTTTCGCTTCCACACTAGGAAGCTCAACGGCACAAATCTCAGCATTTTTAGACGGTTGGCTTGCATCCTTTTTACTAAGCGGCTCCATCAGCTATCTCTACTATGCAAATAGGCTCTTTCAATTTCCGTTAGCGCTCTTTGCGATCGCCACATCGGTTGCGATATTTCCAAAAGTCGCCAAATATATCAAAAATAAGCAACTCCAAAAAGCAAGAGAGATGCTAAAGAGAAGCTTTTGGTTTTTGATTATGATACTCACTGTCGCAATGATAACGGGAATCATGCTCAATGACGAGATCGTCTGGCTCCTCTATGAAAGGGGTGAATTTAGCAGAGAAGATACGGCAAATACCGCCTTAGTACTAACGATGTATCTGATAGGTCTGCTTCCTTTTGGGATCAGTCGAATCTTTTCGCTTTGGCTCTACTCAACCGATAGACAAAAAGATGCCGCAAAGATATCCGCCTATTCACTGGGACTCAATATCATCCTCTCGATAGCGCTGATCTATCCGTTCAAAGCTTCCGGTTTGGCTCTTGCCAGCTCTCTTAGCGGTTTTCTTTTACTCTATCTGACGATCAAGGCTTATGGGAAAGAGGAGTTTTTGGATATAATAGATAAAAAAAGGGTTATCTTGCTGATCGCTGTTATCGCGCTAACGATCGCACTAAACTTAGTACTAAAAGGTTATATAGATGCTTTTATACAATAGCAAAAGTAGAGCAAAAGAGGAGTTTATTCCCCTCAATGATAAAGAGGTGAGAATCTATGTCTGCGGTCCTACCGTATATGATGATGCGCATTTGGGACACGCTAGAAGTGCGGTGGTATTTGACCTGCTCAAGAGGGTTTTACTCACACAAGGATTTAAGGTGACCTTTGCCAAAAACTTCACCGATATCGATGACAAGATTATCAACAAGATGAGAGAGAGCGGTGAGAGTTTGGAGGAGCTTACCGGCAGATATATCCAAAGATATAAAGCGCAGATGCGCAAGCTCAATATCCTCGAAGATGAGCTTGAGCCCAAAGCGACCGAAAATATCCCAAATATCATCACCTTCATAGAGCATCTTATCGAGAAAGGGTGTGCCTATGCGATAGATGACGGCGTCTATTTTGAGGTGGCAAAAGACAGCAAATACTTTACGCTCTCCCACCGAAAGATGGAGGAGAGCGAGGCGCAACACAGAGTAGAGAGTAGTAAAGAGAAGCGGGGTGAAGGAGATTTTGCGCTATGGAAATTTGCGAAAGATGATGATTTGGTATCGTATGAATCGCCTTGGGGGAGAGGGAGACCGGGCTGGCATATCGAGTGCTCGGCAATGATAAAGGCTCACCTTGCCTTAAGTGATAAAGCCTATCAGATAGATATCCACGGCGGGGGAAGTGACCTTCTCTTTCCGCATCACGAAAACGAGGCGGCACAAAGCAGATGCGAGAGCGGGGTTGAGCTTGCCAAATATTGGATGCATAACGGCTTTGTGCAAATCGATGGAGAGAAGATGAGTAAATCGCTTGGAAACTCATTTTTTCTCAAAGATGCACTTGAGCACTACTCGGGAGAGGTGATACGATACTATCTACTCTCTACCCACTATAGAGCCAACTTTAACTTTAGTACAAAAGATATGCTCTCGGCAAAGAAGAGACTCGATAAGCTCTACCGCCTTAAAAAGAGGATCATGCCATCCAAAGCTAGCAGTCCAAATCGGGCGTTTCAAAAGGCTCTTTTAGAGGCTTTGAGTGATGATCTAAACACATCCAAAGCCCTCTCTTTGATAGATGATCTGGTAAGTAGCGCCAATGAACTGTTAGATAAAAATCCAAAAGATAAAGCGCTCAAAAGAGAGATCGCCGCAAATATTGAGTTTATCGATGAGATCATGGGCTTTGGCGGCAGTGATGCTTATGAATATTTTCAATTTGGCATCGATAAAGAGAAGATCAAAGAGATAGAGGAGCTGATCGCCAAGAGAGATGAGGCGAAAAGGGAGAAAGATTACCAAAACGCCGATGCGATCAGAGAGAGGCTCAAAGAGATGGGTGTTGCGCTGATGGATACACCTGAGGGTACGAAGTGGGAGATGATAAGCAGTGAAGAGCTTTAGATATCTCTTTGAGAGATTTTCCCCCTACTTCAAAAACTATAAATACCCATTTACCCTCGTCATCATCGGTATGATACTCTCAGCCGTCGGTACAACCGCAAGTGCCTATATCATCAAACCGGTACTGGACAAAATCTTCATCGAAAAAAATGCCACTCTGCTCTATATACTTCCCTTTGGAGTAGTACTCGTCTATATCATCAAAAGCGGCGGCACCTTTTTGCAAAGCTACTACTCCGCATATATCGGTTTAGATATCGTACGAGATCTGAGAGATAGAGTCTTACAGAAGATCCTCTCCTTTGAGATGGGATTTTTTCATGAGTTTAGAAGCGGTGAATTGATCAGCAGAACCATCAATGATATAGAGAGAGTCAAGGAGGTGGTATCCAAAACGATACCCATCATGCTGAGAGAAATACTTACCATCATCGCTCTTATAGCTTATGTTTTCTACCTAGACGCAAAGCTTGCCCTCCTCTCGCTCCTATTTATTCCGCTAACTGCTAAACCTCTCGCAATACTAGCGAAAAAGATGAAAAAGCTCTCGCACAATACTCAAGAGAAGCTCTCAGATATCACCGCAAGACTGAGCGAGATATTTCACAACATCGAGATCATCAAAGCCAATAATAAAGAGGCGTTTGAGTTACAAAGGTTTGCCAAAGATAATGAACAGATATTTAAGATCAATGTCAAAGCGGCTAAAACCGCAGAGCTTGTGGGCCCCATGATGGAGACGGCGGGATCTCTTGCCATAGCGCTTGTCATCATCTACGGCGGAACCCAGGTGATTGAAGGAAATATGAGTGTCGGTAGCTTCTTCTCCTTTCTAGCGGCACTCTTTATGCTCTACACACCGGTCAAAAGAGTCTCCAACCTCTACAATAGAATGCAAGATGCGATAGCCGCAACGGAGAGAATCTATCTTCTACTTGAGCGAGAGAGTAAAACGCAAAGCGGTAGATTAAAATTTCCACCTAAGGTTGATATGATAAGTTTTAGAGATGTCACTCTGAAATATGGTGATAAAGAGGCTCTCAAAGGGATAAGTTTTGAAGCCAAAAAGGGAGAGAAGATCGCACTGGTAGGAAATAGCGGCGGAGGTAAAAGCTCGATAGTCAATCTTCTTTTGAGATTTTACGATAAAAGTAGCGGCAAGATAGAGATAAACGGCATCGCTATCGAAGATTTTGAGTTAAAAAGCCTTAGAGACGCTATCTCCATCGTCACTCAGAGAGTCTATATCTTCAATGACACGGTGGCGGCAAATGTAGCTTACGGAGAGGAGGAGATAGATAGGCAGAGAGTGATCAACTCTCTCAAAGAGGCAAATGCCTGGGAGTTCATCAAAGAGATGCCAAGCGGTATAGATACGCAAATCAATGAGTTTGGAACCAATCTCTCCGGCGGTCAAAGGCAGAGAATCGCAATAGCCAGAGCAATATACAAAAATCCAAAAATATTGATATTTGACGAGGCAACCAGTGCACTTGATACCAAAAGTGAGAGTAAGATTACCGAAGCTTTAGAAAACATCTCCAAAGATCGAGTCACATTTATCATAGCGCATCGGCTTAAAACGATTGAAAATGCCGATAAAATCTTAGTACTAGATGAGGGAAAAATCGTCTGCAAAGGTAAAAAAAGTGAACTTTTGAAACATTGCAACCATTTTATTGAGCTAAACGGTGGACAAATGTAAACTTTTTTTGTACAATAAAGCAAAACATTAGTACTAATGATTAGTGTATATTTATAAGGTTCGGAGTTTTGTTTTATGCTAGATAGTAAAAATTTTCTGTGGCTTGGCTCATTTATCACCTTGCTCTTTATCACTTTTTGTGTCACAAGACATATCGATGAGCTCAATCCGCAATTTCAACATATATCTAGTACTCCTTCCTATCAAAACGCATCAAAGCAAAATGGTACCGAGCCGGATGAGAATATCTTTGTCAATGAAATCATAATAGAACAAGAGGAGAGTGATCAAAAAAGTAAACCCGCTAGTACTAACGGATCTGTCACCGTCGTAACAGTACAGAAAGAGGAGAGTTCAAAAACGCAAACTTCGCTTCAGAAAGAGAGCAAATCTATCCTTCATATAGAGCCTAAAACGACAGCTGAAAAAAATGTGTCTACTCAAGAGGCGATCAAAACGGAGGCTCAAAATACGATTTTGAAAAAAGATAAAGATTTGAGTAAAGCAGCGAAGGCAAAGCATGTTGAGATAAAAAAACCTACAAACACGATATCTACAGGAGAAAAAAGAGCGAAGATAAAAAAACGAAAATCATACAGACAGCTCAAAACGATCGCTCAAATCTCTATAGATCCCTACTTGGAACTCAGTGCGAAGGATAGAGAAAGTATCACCATGATCGCCTATAAATACGGTGTCTATAAAAAGAGTTTTGTAATCATCAAAAGCGGTGATATCAAAAAGGCAAAGATGCTCAAAAGATTATTGATTAAAAAAAATGTAGAGCCTGCTCAAATTATGATCAAAAAAACCAATGATGAGATGATCTCTGTTTTACTAAAAGAAAGGATATAGTGTTATGTTGTGGATGATTTCAAAATTTATTTTCTGTCTATTGATGGCGGGGGCTTTAGGATTTATACTTGGCTTTATATTTGCAAAACTGCTTCAAAGAGATAAAGCAAATGAAAGCTATGCCCTACTGGAAGATAGATATGACAACCAAAAAGCGCTTGCAAACCAATACCTCAGTGAACTTAAAGCGAAAGAGAATGAGATAGAGTTGATCATGAAGAGGTATCAAAACTGCCAAAAAGAGCTGGAGGAGCTCAAGCTTGATCATGATGAGTTAAAACAGAGTTGCAAGGGTGAAAAAGAGCTAAGCGAACTTGAACTTGAAAATAATACGCTCAAAGAGGAGATAGCGGAGTATCAATATTTAGAGAATGAAAATGCGCTCCTACTCGATGAAATCAAAACGCTTGAGAATGAAAAAGAGGAGCTTTTAAATAGACTCCAAAAGTGCGATGAAGCCGAAATTTCCCAAATCAGCACTCCTACACCGGAACATGTAGAGAATGAAAAAGAGAAAATGTTAAAAAAAGAGATCAAGAGAGCCAAAAAGAGTATCTCCAAAGCGTATAAACTACTCAAAAAGTAGTTTTAGCTCATATAGCTGTGACCGATTTTGGCTTACCTCTCTCCAAACCTCTCAAAGTACCACATAAAAGCGAACAGAAGTCCCGGAGTTTTGGAAATCTTTTCATCATACATAAACGCTTTTGCATCTTTGATAGGGAGATAAACGACTTCGATCTGCTCATCTTCGATACCGCCACCTTGACTGACCCTTTTACTCTCATCCACTTTAGCAAAATAGAGCGTCTGTTTAGCGCCACTAAAACCAACTGCCGTTCTAAAAGAGGTGATCTTCTCCAGCGCATCAACCTCTACGCTATATCCACACTCCTCCTCTATCTCCTCTTTTGCAATCACCTCTAATGACTTATCCTTATCGACAAGTCCCGCACAAAGCTCATAAGTAAAGCCATCTGCGTTTTTGAGATAGACAGCCGGACGAAACTGCTTTACCAGAACAAAAGCTTCCTTATCCTCATCCACGATGAGGATAGCAACACTATCCATCGTCTCGGCAACCTCCCAATCTTTCAAAACACCGTTTTGCTTATAGAGCATAAGCTTCGTTTTGACATAGACCGGATTACTGTTTGGTTCTAGCGATAAGATCTCTATTTTATCAGTAGCCATGATGCAAGTCCCAAAAAGCTAAAAAAACCAACAACATCCGTTACGGTTGTTAAAATAACAGTGCTACCGACCGCCGGGTCGATATTTGCCCGCTTTAGTACTAGCGGTATCACCGCACCGAAAAAACCTGCCGCCAAAAGGTTTATCACCATACTAAGAGCAATCACCACTCCCAGCATCGGCTTATGAAACCAGATAGCTGATATCACACCTAGTACTAACGCAAACAAAAATCCGTTTGCCAAAGACATCAACACTTCCCGTCTGATAATCTCCTTCGCATCTTTTAACTCAATCTCTCCCAGTGCGAGCCTTCTAACGGTAACTGTCAAACTCTGTGTACCGGCATTTCCACCCATGGAGGCGACTATCGGCATAAGTATCGCTAACGCCACATAGGCTTGAATCGTCTCATCAAAGAGTCCGATCACGATAGAGGCGAAGATAGCGGTCAAGAGGTTGATAAAGAGCCAAATCGCCCTCTTTTTAGTAGCCTCTTTAAGATCACCCTCCTCCTCTGCATCATCATCGACACCGGCGAGGTTATAGATCTGCTCAGTCGCACTCTCTTGGATGATGTCATAAATATCATCCGAAGTGATTCGACCCACCAATTCACCTTGATCATTAACAACCGGAACAACTGAGAGATCATACTCTTTGAAGAAGTTGGCTACATCTTTGATATCATCATGATCTCTCACAAAAAGAGGCTTATACTGCTCGATATCCTCATTTTCCAAAACCTCTTTATAGGTTTTATTAAAATCAAAAGTTATTAGGTCATCAAAAGGTATCGTAAACATCAACTTCCCAAATGTTCCTACGATAAAGACATTGTGGGTATCATCTAAGTTCGCCTCATTTTTGAGTTTTTTTAGCCTCTCGATGGAGTCGGCTATCACCTCATCATAGCTTGCTGAAAAGAGCTCTGTTTGCATATGAGCTCCGGCTTCATTCTCGTCATACTGTTTGAGCTTTTTAATCTCCTCTTGATCCTCTTCATCCAAAGAGGAGAGAATCTCATCGGCTCTCTCTTTATCAATATCCTCTATCTCTTGGATAAGATCGGTTGCATCATCGCTATCTAACTCTTCAACAACCTTTACCAAAGCATCTTTATCGAGCTCATTGATAACACCTTTTAACTGCTTTTCCGAAAGTTCTAGTACGATATCTCCTAAAGAGTCACTAGGTATCTTTTTGAGATATTCGTTAAATAGCTCCTCATCCTCTTTGTGTATCTGCTTGAGTGCTTTTGCAACATCGGTTGAGGAGCATGTAGTTGATTGAGCTGACTCTTTGATATATTGTTCGATGACATCGATACTCTCTTGTAACTCATTTTTTGACATCTCTACTCCTCCTCTAAAACCTCAAGTGACTTTGCTTGCTGTGAAGTTTGGTTGGATTGTAGCACATTTTTTATCTTTTGGATATAGATTTTTGAACTTTTTATAAACTCTTTTCTCTTTTTTCCACTCAAACCGCCCTTTATGACAATTTTTGTAGCCGGATTGACCCATCTACCGTTTAGTGAAATACCAAAGTGTAGATGCGGTCCGGTACTTAAGCCGGTATTTCCGGAAAGTGCGATAACTTGACCCTTTTTGACCCGTCTACCTACAGCCGTCTTTATTCTACTTAAGTGTCCGTAAACACTTTTATATCCGTAAGGATGTTTGATAATCACACACTTCCCATAACCGCCTCTTCTACCGGCAAATATCACCTTTCCGTCAAATGTTGCTTTAATCGCTGTACCGACAGGCGTAGCATAGTCTATGCCATGATGCGCTCGATATCTCCGAAGTACCGGATGCCACCTCTTTTTTGTAAATTTTGATGAAATTCTTCTATATTTACAAGGTACGATAAAAGATGATTTTGCAACACCTTTTCCCTTCTCATCATAATACTTTCCATCTTTTGCTAAAAACTGATAATACTTCTTACCGGCAACCTCTATCATCGCCGCATAGATCTTCTGCTCGCCGAAAAAGCTGCCAAGCCTCCTCTTCTCTCTATAAAAGAGTACTAGCCTATCTCCTTTTCTGATCTTTCTAAAATCGATCACATTTCTAAAGATAGACTCTACCTCCAGTGCCAACTCAAAATTGCCTGTCTTTTTGAGTATATCTTTTGAAGGGATAGAGTCAAACTTCATAAAGAGTGTTCTCTTTTTCGTTTGATAGATGATAGGGATCACCTTTGCACGGTAAGTGTTGTTTATATCTTTTACAATATGAAGCTCAAGCTCATCGTCTATAGGCAATAAAACCTGTTCGATAGTACCGTTTTCATCTCGTAAGATATTGTAGAGATTACCCACTCTGATATCCATCATCAACTTTTTATCATCATTATCTAAATGATAGTAGAGCTTTAAGGGAAGCGTGTTTTCTTGCAAAAATGACAAAAATGTATCACCGCTTTGCCACTTATGATCTTCTAGATACAGACCTCTATCTAAGTTGACGGCAAAAAGCGGGGAAATAGTTAGTACTAAAAGTAAAAAAGCTCTCTTCAACACTTCCCTTTGATAAAGATAGATCGATCGTAGTAGTATACTAAAAGTAAATAAAGATTTTTGTATAATAATTAATCATCACACCATAAAGGATTTATCCAAATGCTAAATAGAATTTTATATCTCTTAGTATCATTCACATTGGTACTCAATGCCGCAGGATTGATAAGACCGCTGCAAACAACCATCGCTTTGGTAGAGGGCAACAATGCCGTCATTTACGGCGCATCATCCATACCTTTAGGCTCAACAGGTATCGTTATCCATAAGTTCGACGCGATCCATGAAGCGATCATGGCAAAAGCGACACTCATTAAAAAAGAGGGAGATAAAGGGGTGATTCATCTGAGTAAATTCGACAGACTCAAACAAGATGCGCTCCCCACTTATCGTATGAAAGTAAAGAGAGGTGATACCGTGATCATGAACTACCTCTACAACAGAGCGATGGCGATTACTCCAAATGGCGACATTTACCGTATCATCACCAAAAGTTATCCCAATATCCAATGGCTTCACCCGGATATATTTGCAGCAAGTTTAGCCTCCTCTTACGACCCCTCCCCTAACCGTGAAGCCTTTCAAAATGAATGTAAAGAGGATGAGATAGGCTTACTACTCTTTGCGATCGACGGCAAGGGCTACTTTGTCGATTGCGATAGCTTTAAAGTACTTGACACCATACCGCTTCCCAAAGCCTCCTCTTATCAAACTCCGTTTTATAATAGACTCGGAGCTATCAAAGGGAGGATTTTTGGTATCTTTGGAAGTGGAAAAGTGAAAGATTATAGCGACTACTACAAACAACTACTTGGAATCACAAAATGATAGATAAGAAGCATAAAAAAGCGTTTGCAAAGATCGTCGGGGAGGAGAATGTTTTTGATGATAAAGCACATATGCTTGCCTACTCATACGACGCTACACGAGAGCACTATGAGCCCGATTGCGTAATATTCCCGCGAAATGAAGAGGATGTGAGCAATATCCTAAAGTACTGCAATGAACATCGGATCGTGATCACTCCAAGGGGTGCGGGAAGCGGTTTTACCGGCGGTGCGCTTCCGGCAAACGGCGGTGTAGTACTAGCATTTGAAAAGCATATGAATAAGATTCTTGAGATCGATATGGAAAATATGCTTGCCGTCGTACAGCCGGCAGTCGTCAATATGGATCTGCAAAAGAAGGTCGAATCCTTAGGGCTTTTCTATCCACCCGATCCGGCAAGCGAAAACTACTCCACCATAGGCGGAAATGTAAGCGAAAATGCCGGGGGTATGAGAGCAGCAAAGTATGGGATTACCAAAGATTATGTGATGGCTCTAAGGGCGGTACTCCCAAACGGGGATATCATAAGAGCCGGTAAGAGAACGATCAAAGATGTCGCAGGATATAACATAGCCGGTATCTTAACTGCAAGCGAAGGAACACTAGCCGTCATCACGGAAATCACGCTAAAACTTCTGCCAAAGCCGAGATTTGCCTCCAGTTATATGGCGACATTTCCGGATGTCGTGAGTGCTATGAACGCGGTATTCAAGTCTCTAGCAAGCGGTGCAAACCCGGTGGCGATGGAGTTTTTGGACTCATTGAGTGTGCAGGCGATCAAAGAGAAACTAGGAGTCCAGCTTCCTGAAGATGCCGGAGCCATCCTCATAGGTGATGTAGATGGGAATGTCAAAGATGAGATAGCGTTTCAACTCTCCACTCTGAAAAATAGCTTTGAAGATAACGGTATGCAGGAGTTCAAGGTCGCAACCGATCCTAAAGAGAGAGAGGAGATATGGTTTGCCAGAAGAAATGTTTCCCAATCCATCACCATCTACGGGAGCAAAAAGCTCAATGAAGATATCTCGGTTCCAAGAAGCAAACTCCCCGAAGCGCTGAGAGAGATCGCTGCAATCGGTGAAAAGTATGGTTTTAAAGTCCCATGCTTCGGACATGCGGGAGATGGAAATATCCATGTCAATGTGATGGTTGACGGTAGCGATAAAGAGCAGCTTAAAAAGGGACATGAGGCGATCGAGGAGATCTTTAAACTGGTTGTTGATATGGGTGGAACACTTAGCGGCGAACACGGTATAGGTCTTAGTAAAGCTCCGTTTATGGATATCGCATTTAATGAGAGTGAGATCAATCTCTTTCGAAGTATCAAAAAGGCTTTTGATCCAAACAATATACTCAATCCAAATAAAATGGGATTATGAAGAAGCGTTTAAAGGAGTTCTTTTTCGATGCCAACTTGATGCACTACGCATCAAGCCTAAGCTTTCACACACTATTAGCGCTGATACCGATACTGCTTATCTCACTTTTTATCTTTAGCCAACTGCCTATCTTTCAAGAGCTTATCATCAATGTAAAGAGCTTTATCTTCTCCTCCATCATGCCGGTCAAGCAACAGATAGTATCGGATTATATCGATAAGTTTTTGCAAAATACTAAAGATCTAGGACTTATCGGTGTCATCTTTGTGCTCTATGTCTCTATCATGTTTTTTGACGACTATGAGTATGTGGTCAATAAGATTTTTCATAAAACGCCCAGAAAATTCCTACACTCCATCTCTATCTACCTACTGATAACAGTGTTAATGCCTCTTGGGTTAGCACTTTCGATATACCTCTCGATCAAAGCAAACCTACTCCTCCACAGCTACCACTATACCAAAAGCATCAATATCCTCACTTTGACCTCCTATCTTATCGCTTGGTTTCTCTTTTTTATGCTTTATAAAATATCGGCAAATACAAAAGTGAGTACTAAGAGTGCATTTATTAGCTCATTTGCGGCATCTTTTGTCTGGTTTCTATCCAAAACCCTCTTCTTCTACTATGTCACCTACAACAAAACCTACTCAAACATCTACGGCTCATTCTCAACCGTTATGTTTTTTGCGATATGGATCTATCTCTCTTGGATCATCTTTCTTTACGGCGTTAAGCTCTGTTACATTTTAGATAAAAAGTATGATGACCGTCACCAAAGAGAGCCAAAGGAAAATCCGATATCTGATGGCAAGGAGTGAAAATAGTAGAAAGAGTAGCAATAGAGGCGTTGGCGTTTTGATATGATAAGTTGTTGTCTCAATATTTAAAAGTGACAGCAAGAGCCCATCCAATGCATCCCCGTAACCTATCAGGTGCAAAAAGAGGGTAAGCGGATAGAAGATAACAAAAGCGATCGTTAAAAAGGGTGAAAGCAGTTGCAAAAGTGTCCACTTATCAAATATAGAGTGCACAATAGGTAGCATCATCCAAAATACCCAAAAATTAAGTGACACTGCCAACTTCCATCCCTTTAGATCGCCAAAGTGGTGTAAAAAGAGATAGATAAAGTATATACCGCTTACACTAAACCAAAACGCCACACTAAATAGGAGTCTGGGATTTAGAGCTATAAGCAGTAAGATCGCTACAAAAAGTGTCTCAAATGAGATGATTTTAATGTGTCTTGTTACCAAAAAGAAGATGAGAAGCATCATACTAAACGATCGTATCATCGAGACGGGAGAACCAATCGTCACCATATAGAAAAAGAGAAGTGTAAGTACTACGAAACCGAGATCAAACGCTCTATTTCTATAGGGAAAGTAGTGAGTGTGAAACGGATGATAGATCAACTTTAGTACGAAAAAGAGTAATAGATATAAAAATCCAAGATGATAACCGCTAATAGCAAGCAAATGAGAGATACCTAGATTGGATATCTTTTCCCTAAGCGCTTTTGAGATCGGCTTTGCGAAAAAGAGTGCCCCGTAAAGCTCCTTTATAAGAGTATTTTCATGTATCTCTGCAACTTTTTTAGAGAGTCTTTCTCTAAGCGTTGTTTGTTTTGGAAGAAGCTCAAGATTAAAGGTTGGAGCATAAAAGCCTTTTAAAAAGTTCCAAAAAGAGATTTTTTTAGTCACCACCGTAACTTTGATATCCCTATCTCTTAAATCTTTAATATCTTCATAATTGGTGGTATAAAAGCTAAAATCTCCCTTTTTTGCTTTCAGCTTCAATACCCAGTAATTTCTTTTTCCTTTACTTTTGCGGTATTGGTTTAAAACTTTTGCTTCTAAATCATAAAATTTATCTCCGCTGAATGTTTGGTAAAGATTGTACTCTCTATATAGATTTGTAAAAAATAGAAAAAAGATGAAAAAAAGAAAAAGTAGATACTCTCTTTTACTCTCAAAAAGCCTAAGCTTCTCTAGTTTCATTAGATAGGGGGTAGTTCTATCTTAGATTTTGCCGCATCAACCTCCGCACTCTCGTAAACGATCTCAACCGGGACACTACCGCCGTCAACAAAGCGGGTGAAGCTCTTTTGAAAGATCAATTTTGCCACTCCAAGAGGTCCGTTTCTATTTTTACCGATGATGATCTCAGCCTCCTCCTCCATCTTCTCGACGAAGGTACTCTTATACTCTTTACCCTCCTCTTTAGCTCTCTTCTCCTTCTCCTTCTCCTCTCTCATCTTATAAACATCATCTCTATATACGAACATAATAATATCCGCATCCTGTTCGATACTTCCGGACTCCCTGATGTCACTCAATATCGGTCTTTTATCACTCCTGCTCTCAAGCGTTCTATTAAGCTGTGAGAGTGCAAGGATTGGTATATTTAACTCTCGGGCAAGCATCTTGAGACCCCTACTTATCTCCGCTACCTCTTGGTGTCTATCTTTGGCATTACCACTCATTAATTGCAAATAATCGATCACGCACAAACTTATCTCGGGATGATTGGACTTGAGTTTTCTAAGCTTGCTTCTGAGTTGATGAATGTTTAACATTCCGTCATCATCGACAAAGAGTTTTTGGTTTGACATCAGATCCATCGCCGCACTGAGTCTACCCCACTCATCGTCATTGAGATCACCTACTTTCAGTCTCTGTAACGGTATGGAGGTTTTGGCACTAAGCATCCTTAGCATCAACTGCTCAGCCGGCATCTCAAGTGAAAATATCGCAACCCCTCTGCCATCATCAAGCGCTTTTTGCGCTAGATTGAGTGTAAAAGCGGTCTTTCCCATAGAGGGTCTTGCCGCTATGATGATAAGATCACCCTCGCCAAATCCGGCAGTCAATTTATTCAATTCGCTAAATCCGGTATCCACACCTACGACACCGTTGTTGCCTCTGGCTTTCATCTCTTTGATATGCTCAAGCGTTGAACTCACGATCTCGGGAGAGTCTCTAAAGTCACTACTGCTAGAGTCCACATTTATCTCATAAAGCCTCTTTTGAACCATATCCAAAAGATCACTGATGCTTAAATTATTTGAGATAGCCGCACTTTTGACTTCGGTGGTATATTTGAGAAGCTTTCTCTTTATCGAGAGCTCTTTCAACTCCTTCGCATACGCCTCGATATTTGAGATAGGTGTTGCAAGTATCACCTCTTCCAAAAGCTCCTCTTTATACCCCTTCTGACCGCTTAACTTCTTTTTTAAAAACTCACTATCTATCGGTAAACTCTCCTGCTCCAACTCCTCCATCGCACCAAAGAGCAGTTGATGAAAGGGTAGATAGAAGTCTTCACTCTTTAAAAAGGAAGCCACCTCCTCAAATAGTGATGGCTCAAAAATGATAGAGGATAGAATTGCTTTTTCGATATTGATATTATGAAGCGCCTCATCCATCGCTCATCTCCTTTGCGGCACTCTCTACCTCTTCTAAAAACTTCTCAACAAGGTTTTTCTCATCAAGTTTGGCGACCACTTCTCCCTTTCGCATAATCAGTCCGCTTCCTTTACCGTATGCGATAGCCACATCAGCACCCTTCGCCTCACCGATAGCGTTAACAACACAACCCATGACGGAGATATTGAGAGGCGTTTTGATATGCCTAGTCGCTTTTTCTACTTCAGCCACTGCTTTGACTAAATCAACCTCTATCCTCCCGCAAGTAGGACATGAGATGATATTTACTCCATCTTTCACCGCACCGGCATCTTTGAGTATCGCCCTACCTACCTCTATCTCCTTCTCTAGTTCTCCGGTTATGGAGACTCTCAATGTATCGCCGATCCCATCTAAAAGCAAGGTACCCAGTCCTATGGCAGACTTGATAGTCGAGTGAAACAGCGTTCCGGCTTCCGTAATCCCCAGGTGAAACGGATATGCAACAAGCGGTCTAAGTCTTCTGTACGCCTCTACCGTTCTTCCCACATCACTCGCTTTTAACGAGACTTTGATGTCGGTAAAACCTAAATCTTCAAGAAATTTGATATTATAAAGTGCCGATTCGACCATTCCTTTGGCTGTCTGTCCATACTTCCTCTCAAACTGCTCCTCCAAAGATCCGCAGTTTACCCCTACTCTAACGGGAATACTCCTCTCTTGACACGCTTTGACTATCTCTTTGATACGGCTCTTTTCACCGATATTTCCGGGGTTGAACCTGATACAATCAACCACCTTTGCCGCCTCGAGTGCTAATCGGTAGTTAAAGTGAATATCAGCTACCAACGGAAGCGATATCTGCTCTTTGATACGCTTCAATGCAAGCGCATCTTCCATCTCAGGCACCGCAACCCTCACGATATCCGCTCCAGCAAAGTGAAGCCTTCTTATCTGCTCGATGGTCGCTTCTACATCCCTTGTTTTAGAGTATGTCATCGACTGAACAGAGATAGGGGCATCCCCGCCTACCGCAACATCACCTACAAAAATCTTCTTAGTCGGATATCTCATTATCATGAAGTCATTATCCCACAATTTGCATTAAAAAGTGCATGAACCCACCTAATCGCATCCGTTGAAAATAGATCCCAAATCCTAAAGATCTATGAAAAACTCACCGGATCGATATCGATAGCGGTCATAGAATCCTCAAGCCCTTTTACGGCATTGAGTAGCGCGGCGGCACTCTTGCTTCTGAGAAGTATCTGAAAACGAAACTTTGAGCTTATCTTTTTGATGGGCGCCTCTCCCGCACCTATAAACTCTATATCTTTCACATTTTGCAACTTATCTCTTAGTTCATAGAGTCTCTCTCTCGCTTTTTGCTCATTTTTATGGCTAATCTCTATCTTCAAAAGTCTTCTATAGGGTGGATAGAGCTCTTTCCTAAACTCTAATTCATCCTTTAAAAACGCCTCATACTCCTCCAGATAGCTCTCAAAAAACTCCCTATTTTGTGTCTGTATAACGACTCTTCCTTCACCGCTTCTACCGCTACGACCGGCTATCTGTACTACAAGCGACAGAGCCCTCTCTCTCGCTCGATAATCCCCCATAGCAAGCAGAGAGTCGATACCCATTATCACGGCTAGATCTACATTTGGATAGTCATGCCCTTTACTGATCATCTGGGTTCCGACCACCACATCGATCTCCCCCTCGGCAACCCTTTTTAAAAAACGCTCCAATTTCCTTGCGGTCGTTATCTCATCTGAATCAAACTTCGCTACTACGCTACCGCTAAACTCCTCACTAAGGCGCTCTACCACCTCCGTTGTTCCTATTCTGTTAGTACTAAGGCTGTTTGAGCCGCACTTCGGACAATGCTGCTCTATTCTTGAGGTGTAGTTGCAGTAGTGACAAATAAGAGCGTTTCTATCTAGATGTAGACTCATACCGACTGAACAAAAGGGACACTTTACGATTTCCCCACACTCAAGACAGCTTATATACTTAAAGTTTGCACGCGTCGGCAGAAAGATGATCACCTGCTTTTTCTTCTCCAAACTTCTCTTTATCTCATCAAGGATAAGAGGTGTTATTTGTGGGGTAGCGTTTTCAAATATGTAACTCTTTTTCGTGTTATGAAATGTCCCCTTTAGTCTAAAATTTGGGTATTTCGCATAAGAAGAGGCTAGCGGAGTTGCAGAACCTAGCACCACTTTTGCCTTTAACTTCCTCCCCATATAGACCGCTACATCTTTGGCATTGATACGGGGTCTCTTGGCAGATTTATAGCTATCATCATGCTCCTCATCTACCACTATCGCACCAATATCTCTCAACGGTAAGAAGAGAGCGGATCTAGCGCCGGCTACTATCTTTATCCTGCCCTCCTCTATTCCCTTTAGTACTAACTCCTTTTTGGATTTGCTCACTTTGGAGTGCCAGATAGCAACGATATCTCCAAAATGGTGCTTTAAACGCTTCTCCATTTGCGGAGTGAGTGAAATTTCAGGCATCAAAAAGATAGCGCTTTTCCCCTTGCTTATCATCTCTTCAAAGAGTTTAAAGTATATCTCGCTCTTTCCACTACCGGTATCTCCAAAGAGTAGCGTTACATCTTCGTTCATGATAAAATGAAACGCCTCAAGCTGTTTTTTGGAGAGATCGATCTCTGTCTCTATGTTTAGCTTAGTACTAATCTTTTTAGTACTAGCTCTAAATGGAGTAAACAACCCTGCCGCTTCTCCCAAAGAACAGCTATAATATTTCGATAGAAATTCAAATATCTCCATATAGTCTTTTGAATACTCACCAAGCCCTATATCTAGGACTTTTTCACATTTGAACGAGGGTTTTTCACATTGTGAAACGACAATAGCTTTAACTTTTTTATTTCTCAGTAAAACTTCTACAACTTTTCCACTCTCAAGAGCAATATCGGATGCGTATGTGAGGGGTTTAAGAGGTGAAGAGATGATAGAGAGTTGATAGTAATATATAGTGCTCTCCTTTTTTTGAGAGCATTATCCCAAATTTTACATTAAAAGGTAGATCAGATGCGTTGATGCTTGGTAGTATGGGCATTGAAGGAAAACGCAAGCGCACCCCGTAGGGGGAGAAGCGTAAAGAAAAAGCAAACTGCTTTGCTTTTTTAGCTTCACACGGCGATGCTTTATGCATACTTGCATAGCATACGCAGGGGAGGCTTTACTTCAAAGCCGATGCTGCCAATGATTAATGCAGATGATGTGCCGGCTAATGCAAAATTTGGGATTATACTTCTATCTGGTTAAAAGATTGCAATATTTTTTTGTATCAGCATCATCATGATCGCAATCAAATGTTCCGTCACTAGAATTATAGGTAAAGTTGATATCTAGATTCATCACTCTAAAACTATATTTATCGTTTGCTACTTTCATCCAACCGCCGTTTTCATTTTTAGAGATGATAGGATAGTCTAAAAGCTTTTTTGTACTATTTCCGTCAAAGAGCTCTTCTCCTTCCACATTTAAGGCAGCATCATCAAGCTGAGCAGGGTATCCGCTCTCGCCGCTAAGTAGCATTGTACTATGTACTAAAGCGATCGTACTTCTTATTGCGCTGACATCCCCCTTTCCTTTCGTTAAAATGGCATCATCTCTCGTTAGTGCCATTTTGCTTATAGCGATACTCGATATGACACCGAGTATCACTATCACCATTATAAGCTCTATCATCGTAAATGCTCTTTTCATCAATAGCTCCCAAAAAAATATCAAATATTATCTATTATTTAAAGTAAATCGACTACTTGTACGAAAACTTTAAATCCGTTTCTCTTTTTTTGTTATAATGCACCACTTTATAAAGAGGAGCGTTCTTGAGTCTATTTCAGTTAGAAACACCCTATAAACCTTCAGGTGATCAACCTCAGGCGATAGAGAAGATTGTCAAATCGATCAAAGAGGGGAATAAGTATCAAACCCTTTTAGGCGTAACAGGTAGCGGTAAAACTTATACGATGGCAAAAGTGATCGAGGCACTTGAGATGCCCACCCTCATCATGACGCACAATAAAACTCTTGCCGCCCAACTCTATAGTGAATTTAAACACTTTTTCCCTAAAAACCATGTGGAGTATTTCATCTCATACTATGATTACTACCAGCCTGAAGCCTATATTCCACGCCAAGATCTCTTCATCGAAAAGGATAGTTCCATCAATGAAGAGCTTGAAAGACTTAGACTCTCCGCAACAGCTTCACTTTTAAGCTACAAAGATGTTATCTGTGTTGCTTCCGTATCCGCCAACTACGGCTTAGGAGATCCAAAAGAGTATAAAAGTATGGTACAGTCGATAGAGCTCAATCAAGATATCAACCAAAAAGAGCTCCTCCTTAGACTGGTAGATATGGGCTACAAAAGAAACGACACCTATTTTGACAGGGGTGATTTTCGCGTCAGCGGCGATGTGATCGATATCTATCCTGCTTATAGCGAAGAGGAGGCTATTAGAATAGAGTTTTTCGGTGATGAAGTCGAAACGATCTACTACTTTGATACCTTGACAAATCGACGCATCAAAGATGTAGATAGAGTTATCATCTATGCGGCAAATCAATTTATCGTCGGTGAAAGCAGACTCAAAAATGCGATCAAAGAGATTGAAAAGGAGCTTGAGGAGAGGATAGCATACTTTAAAAAAGAGGGCAAACTGGTGGAGGCTCAACGATTGGAGCAGAGAGTCGGGTTTGATCTGGAGATGATGCAGGCAACCGGAACATGTAAAGGGATAGAGAACTACGCAAGGTATCTCACAGGCAAAAAGCCGGGTGAAACCCCCTACTCGCTCTTTGACTACTTTAAAGAGATGGGTGAGAAGTTTTTAGTGATCGTAGATGAGTCTCATGTCTCACTGCCTCAGTTTCGCGGTATGTATGCGGGAGATAGAAGTAGAAAAGAGATATTGGTGGAGTATGGTTTTAGACTTCCAAGCGCTTTGGATAATCGTCCGTTAAAATTTGATGAGTTTATCAATAAAGATGCGCAATTTCTATTTGTATCGGCTACTCCGGGTGATCTTGAGTTGGAGCTCAGCGGAAAAAATGTAGCTACGCAAATCATCAGACCGACCGGTCTACTTGATCCTGAAATCGAGATCATCGATAGTACCTACCAAGTTGAGAGGCTTCATGATGAGATCAAAGCGGTAATAAAAAGAGATGAAAGGGTACTGGTAACCACGCTTACCAAAAAGATGGCGGAAGAGCTCACCAAATACTACAACGAACTCGGTATCAAGACAAAATATATGCACTCCGATATCGATACGGTTGAGAGAACACAAATCATCAGAGCTTTTAGAAGGGGTGAATTTGATGTGCTTGTAGGAATCAATCTCCTTAGAGAGGGGCTTGACCTGCCGGAGGTGAGCCTAGTGGCGATACTTGACGCGGATAAGGAGGGTTTTTTACGAAGTGAGAGATCACTCATCCAAACGATGGGTCGAGCCGCAAGAAATGTAAACGGCAAAGTGCTTCTTTTTGCTAAAAAAGTAACCGAATCGATGCAAAAAGCGATAGAGATTACCCAAAGTAGAAGAGAGAAGCAGATCGCCTTCAATAAAGCACACAATATCACACCAAGAAGTGTCAAAAGAGAGATGGATGAGAGTCTAAAGCTTGAGGAGTATGCGGAGGTTTATAACACCAAAGCCAAAGAGAAGATGCCGGCAAGTGAGAGACAAAAGATGATAAAAGAGCTCAAAGAGAAGATGTTGAAAGCGGCAAAGGAGCTTGAGTTCGAGTTGGCGGCGAAGTATAGGGATGAGATAGAGAAGCTTAAGAAGATGTAGGGTTTAGGGTTTAGGATATGGATTTGGTATAATATGTGCTACAAGGAGGATAAAAGAGTGAGGAACGAGATGGGAGAGCATGATTTAAATGATCCTTCACTTTATACCAACCGGGAGCTATCATGGTTAAAATTTAACTCAAGGGTATTGGCGCAAGCCCAAAAAGAGTCAAATCCTCTACTAGAAAAGTTAAAGTTTATCGCGATCTATTCAACCAATCTTGATGAGTTCTATATGATTAGAGTAGCCGGTCTAAAACAACTCTATTCAGCTAGAGTAACAACGAGCGGACCCGATATGATGACACCCCTTGAGCAACTCCAAGCGATAACCGACTATCTGCATAAAGAGAAAACCGTCCTGCAAAAAAGCTATAAAGACATTATCAAAAGATTAAAATCCCACAATCTCTTTATCAAAGATTACAGCAGTTTGAGTGACGATATCAAAGCCAAAGCCGATGAGTTCTTCTATGAAAATATCTTTCCGGTTATCATCCCGATCGCAGTTGATGCCACTCACCCCTTTCCACCGCTTAACAATCTCTCTCTATCCCTTGCCGTAGTACTAGCTGACGGCGATGAGAAGAAGTTTGCGATGATTAGGATTCCAAGGCTTCTTCCTAGATTTGTTCAAATTTCCAATGGACTTTATATACCGATAGAGACGATTGTCAGAGAGCATATCGATAAGATATTCCCGGGATTTGAAGTGGTCTCTTCCGCTACATTTAGGGTAACGAGAAACGCCGATATCGTCATCGAAGAGGAGGAGGCTGATGATTTTATGGAGATCCTGGAACAGGGGCTTAGAAGAAGAAAAAAGGGGGCATTTGTAAGACTTGAAATCGACTCTAACGCTTCGGAAGAGTTGATCGATTTTCTCAATTCACACCTCAGAGTCTATCAAGAGGATATCTTTAAGTATGATATCCCCCTCAATCTCGGAGCGCTATGGGATATCGTCTCAAATAAAAACTTCTCCCATCTGCTTCTTCCGAGAAATGTACCTAAACTCTTGGCACCGTTTGATAAAAATGAGTCGATATTTAAGATCATAGATCGTGAAGATAGTATGATACTTCTACCATATGAGAGTTTTGAACCAGTCGTAAAATTTATCCAAGAGGCGGCAAAAGATCCCAAAGTCCTCTCTATCCGTATAACACTCTACAGGATCGGAAAAAACTCTCCTATTGTCCAAGCGCTCATCGATGCTTCAAATAGCGGAAAGCAGGTTACAGCTATGGTGGAGCTAAAAGCCCGATTTGATGAGGAGAATAACCTCATCTGGGCAAAAGCGCTAGAGGATGCGGGTGCACATGTGATCTACGGCATCCCCGGCTTTAAAGTGCATGCCAAGATCGCTCAAGTCATCAGAAAAAGTAACGATAAACTCAAGGTATATCAACACTTCTCCACCGGTAACTACAATGAAGCTACCGCTAAAATATATACCGATGTGGGATACTTTACCTCTAGAGAGGAGTTACGGGCTGATAGTATCACCTTTTTCCATATCTTGACCGGCTTTTCAAAAAATAAGAAACTCAATAACCTCAAAATGAGTCCGTTTCAGATCAAAGATACGATACTAATGATGATTAAAAATGAGGCAAAAAGGGGTAGAGAGGGGCGCATCATAGCAAAGATGAACTCCCTGGTAGATAAAGATATCATCAAAGCACTCTATCGTGCCAGCTGTGACGGGGTTCAAATCGATCTGATCATCAGAGGGATATGCTGTCTAAAGCCCGGTATCAAAGGTGTGAGTGAAAATATCAGAGTGATCTCTATCGTCGGTAAATATCTGGAGCACTCAAGGATATTCTATTTTAAACACTCCTCACCGTCGATCTATATCTCGAGTGCGGACTGGATGCCTAGAAACTTGGAGAAGAGATTTGAGTTGATGGTACCGATCTATGATGAAGATATCAGTGATAAGCTAAAAGATCTTCTGCTCTTGCAACTCAAAGACAATCTGCTCGCTTGGGATTTACAGAGTGACGGAGAGTATCTATTAAGAACTCCTAAAGAGGGAGAGGAGCCGCTTGACTCTCAAGCCTATCTCGAAAACTATATCAATAAAATTTTCAAAAAAAATCGAAAATCGCTACAGAACCAAACACTTTCAAATAAAGATAAAAGGATGCTTAAATGATATATGATTATATGGGGATGAAGCCAAAGATCGGTGAGAAGGTATTTGTTGCCAAGAGTGCCGACATCATAGGCGATGTGGAGATCGGTGAAGATAGTTCTATATGGTTTGGCACAGTTGTTAGAGGCGATGTACACTCCATCAAAATAGGGAAAAGAGTTAGCATACAAGATCTAAGTATGGTTCATGTAACGCACTTTAAAGGAGATGACAGGAGTACCGGCAACCCTACTATCATAGAGGATGATGTTACCGTGGGTCACAGGGTTATGCTCCATGGATGTACGATAAAAAAAGCGTGCTTGATAGGGATGAGTGCCACGATTTTAGATGGAGCGGTTATCGGTGAAGAGTCTATCGTAGGAGCGGGAGCACTTGTGACAAAAAATAAAGTTTTTCCTCCAAGAAGCCTCATTTTAGGCTCTCCGGCAAAAGTCGTAAGAGAGTTGACTGATGATGAAGTCAAAGAGTTATACGCCTCAGCGAGTCGATATGTCAAATTTAAAAATAATTATCTTTGATAAAAATAAAAAATTTATACTTATTTGACAAGCTATACTCTATTATGAAAGAAGTTAATAAATAATAAAAATTAATATAACTTTAATTACTTTTATTCTACAATAAATGGCGAATTAAAACTATAATTAAAGGAGAGCATATGGCAAGAGTTGTCGTAATGGGTGGTGGTGTTTCCGGGCATACCGCTGCAACATTTGCAAAAGAGTGGCTTGGTGACGCTCATGAGGTTGTTGTGGTGACACCTAACAGTCAGTGGAACTGGATACCATCAAATATTTGGGTCGGTGTGGGTCAAATGACAAAAAAAGATGTTGTTTTTGACCTAGCTCCGGTTTATGCAAAAGCAGGAATAGACTATAGACAAGCAAAAGCAGTTTCTATACACCCGGAAGGTGGTAAAGATGAGGATAAGCCATATATCACTATAGAGTATACCGGTCAAGGTAAAGAGGGTCAAACTGACACGATCACCTACGACTACCTTGTAAATGCTACGGGGCCTAAACTTAACTTCGATGCGACACCCGGTCTTGGAAACGGTCAAGGTCAAATCGGAGACTATACAGTTTCAGTATGTACCGCCGATCATGCCGTTCATGCAAATCAAAAACTTAGAGAGGTATTTCAAAAAGCAAAGAGCGAAAAACAGAAGATACTTGTAGGTACCGGGCACGGTATGTGCACTTGTCAAGGTGCCGCATTTGAGTATATCTTCAATATCGAGCATGAGGCTAGAAAAGCGGGTGTGAGAGACAATCTCGAGATAAAGTGGATATCCAATGAATCATTCTTGGGTGATTTTGGTATCGGTGGTCTTCACATCAAAAGAGGTATGTATGCGGCTAGCTCAAAACTCTTTGCAGAGTCACTCTTTGTTGAGAGGGGTGTTGATTGGCTCATCGGTGCACATGTCAATAAAGTTGAAGAGGGTAAAATCGGATATGAGCTTCTAGACGGAACGATGGGTGAAGAGGAGTTTGACTTTGCTATGCTTATCCCTCCATTTGCAGGTGTCGGACTCAAAGCCTATGACAAAAACGGCGAAGATATGACCGATGAACTCTTTGCACCAAACGGCTTCTTGAAAGTGGATGCGGATTACACTCCAAAACCTTATGAAGAGTGGAAAGCAAGCGATTGGCCTAGAACTTACCAAAGTCCAAAATATGACAACATCTTTGCTTGCGGTATCGCATTTGCACCGCCACATCTCATCAGTAAACCGATGCAATCTCCAAACGGAACGCCGATAAACCCAACGCCTCCAAGAACAGGTATGCCTTCCGGAATTATCGGTAAAACTGTTGCAAGATCGATTTGTGACAAGATATTAAAAGGTGATGATGCGCCACTGCATGAGGCATCTATGGCAGAGATGGGTGCAGCGTGTGTTGCAAGTGCAGGTAAAGGTTTAACTGACGGTACAGCCGCAGCTCTAACCGTATATCCGGTAGTTCCTGATTTCGAGAAATATCCGGGAATAGGAAGAGATTTGGATTATACATTTGGTGAGATAGGTCTAGCTGGTCACTGGATAAAACATATCCTACACCACATGTTTATCTGGAAAGCGCAACTTAAACCGGGCTGGACACTGATCCCTGAATAAGAAAAATAAATTATAAAAGGAGATAAATATGGCAAGTGTTGATCACTCAATAGAGAAAAATATAAAAGCTTATGAGCCAAGTTTTGAGACGATGGTCCCTACTCCATTTGTAAAGTTTATGAGAACATGCGTTCTATGGCAAATCATAAGATTTATCATCATAAATATCAAAATGCTACTAGTAGTCAGAAAAAGCCACTAAAGATCAATAAGCGGGATATCCCGCTTGATATCTTCCGTAAACAAAACAAAATATTTAATGTAACTACGATGATAGTTGTGTTAACTATTTTGGCTTTAAGGTAAATATTTATGGTAAAAGAGCTTGTTATCTATCCTGATGATAGGATCATGGCGTGTGGTGATGTGAGAGGATTTGATGAGAGTGTCGGCAAACTCTTTGATGATATCATCGATACGATGAAAGCACATAACTTAACAGCACTAAGCGCTATACAAGTCGCTCACCCTTTCAATATGTTTGTCATAAAAAGAGGGGATAAATATCTTGAGTTTGCAAATCCTAGAATCCTCATCAAGGATAAAGAGTTTAAAGCACCGGAAAAGAGCTCCTACTATCCTACAGATATGAGTATTGTGGTACCACGATATGAAAAGCTCAAAATCGTTTATGAAGATAGATTTGGCAATACAAAGTACATGGATATCGACGGCGATAAAGAGTTTGCGGCAATATTTCAGCAGATGATGGACTTCTCTCTTGGTGGAACGATACTTGATAGAGTTGGAAAAAAAGAGAGAGAGGCATTTTTAGAGGCACTTGAAAATGACGGAGTTATCCCTATGGCGGGTGAAGTTTGCCCGACATTTTCTAAAAAGGATTATTTTGTTTCCTTCGCTGACAAATTGCTATTTTTGATGGGGCTATCACTCATGACTCCCCTATTTAACTTGAGTAAAGAGACACTATTGAGTATCTATACATTTGATAAATTTGTCTTCCCTACAGTATTACTTCTGATGGTTGGGTTTTTCTTATACGCCTTTTATGAGTCAAAGAAATATAGACAATGTAGCAGCTGTCAGGTAGGTAACAATATCGGCGTCGTTGTCAAACGAAGTATTCTTGCTATCGCCCTAGCTATAGCAGCTTATTTTATCTTTGAAAAAGCGCTACAGTGATTATGATGATTTAGCTTGCTGCTTTTTTGCCGTACTTTTTCTAGAGATCGATCTTTTTGAGAATTTTATCAAATCTTCAGTACTAACGATCTCATCAGGTACATTTTTGATACACTCATTGAGTACTTTTGAAGCTGTTAGCGCATCGGCATAAGCTCTATGGTGCTCCCCTTCATCTATTTCCAAATACTCTTTTAAGAAGCCAAGCCCATGTCTAGGGGCTTTGATCGTTCTTTTGGCAAGCTCCACTGTACAAAGTTTTCGGTTTAACAACTCACTCTCCCCGATAGATTCCAGAGACTTGGAGATGAAGTTAAAATCAAAATTTACATTGTGTGCTACAAAAACGGCATCCCCCAAAAAGGTTTTAAATTTCGTCAAAACCTCTTTAAGTGACGGTGCATCTTGCAGATCTTCAAGCTCTATATTTGTCAATTTTTTGATACTATCGGGAATAAAGTCCGCATAGACATAGGACTCAAATCGATCGATAATCTCTCCATTCTTTACCTTGACGGCACCTATCTCTATGATTTGATTTTTGATAGGCGAACTGCCGTTGGTCTCTATATCGACGATACAAAATACCTCATCTTTGTAACTCTTATCATAGGTTGCAAGACAGACATCATCACTGCGCTCAACAACAGGAAGACCGTAATTCTTTAGTAGCTTGCTATCCGCATCTATATCGAAGTGAAGTTTGAGTCTATTTAGACAGGCATGATACTCATCTTTTGAGATAGGACCATTCTCAAGTTTACTGATAAGAGATTCAAATCGAAGCAACTTTAACCGCCTTTATAAAATTTTCTACCTTCATTTTATCTTTTTTGCCTTTAGATTTCTCTACCGAGCTACTTACATCTACGCCGTAAAAGCCAAACTCTCTCACCTCTTGTACATTTTTTTCATCCAATCCACCCGCCAAGATGATTTTAGAGCAGTCCATTCCTTTAAACCACTCAAGCGCTAACCTCTTCCCTTCGCCTCCATAACCTTCCACAAAGGAGTCAACCAAGCGATACTCATCACGATAGGCGAATATATCCTCTTTAGATTTTGCTCTTATCACTTTTAGGTGTGGAATCTCAAGCTTTTTATAAAAGCTCTCATCTGCTTCAAAGTGAATTTGTGCAAGAGATATTTGAGCAATTTTTGCTATCTCATTGATCTCCCGGCTATCGACATTTACAAAGAGTCCTACTCTCTCTACAAAAGGGGGAAGTTTGCGGATAATATCTCTTGCCTTAAGTGGGGAGATATACCTTGGAGATTTTTCATAAAAGACAAATCCAAGTGCATCTGCTCCTGCATCGAGGGCATCGAGGGCATCTTGTAGATTGGTGATTCCGCATATCTTGACCCGCATCACAATTTAGACCTTTAAACTCTCTATCGCTTTTTGATAATCACTACTCTTATAGATATAGCTACCGGCTACTACGATATCCACACCGGCATCTTTGAGCTTGGCAATATTTTTATCACTCACTCCGCCATCAACCTCTATCAAAGTGTTTGCACCTTTTTTCACGATAAGCTCTTTGAGTCTCCTCACCTTATCTAGTACTAGCGGTAGAAACTTTTGACCGCCAAAGCCCGGATTTACACTCATTAAAAGTATCATATCAAGCTCATCTATCAGATACTCCAAATCCTCAAGTCCGCGGTGTGGATTGAGCGCAATAGCCGGCGATATTCCGTAATCTCTTATCTTTTGGATAAGCCTATGCGGATGCTTCTCCTCCTCTATATGAAAGGAGATATATTTTGGTTTGACTGGAGCAAAGAGATCTACGAAAAATCTGTTATTCTCTACCATCAGATGGATATCCAGCGGTTTAGTACTAGCCTTTTCCACCGCCTCCACTACAACCGGTCCTATGGTGAGATTTGGCACAAAATGTCCATCCATCACATCTACATGCACCAGGTCACATCCGCTATCACATATCGCTTTTACCTCCGCACCTAAGTTTCCAAAATCTGCCGAGAGAATACTTGGAGCAACTAACATCTAAAACCTTTTAACTTTTTAACCCAAATTTTGCATTAAAAGTGCATCAAATGCGTTGATCATCGGCTAATGCAAATTTTGGGTTTATTATTATCCCAAATTTTATATTAGAAATTTGCCATATTCATAGAGAATATCGGTAAAAGCATTGCAATTACAATAAAACCGATAGTGACACCCACAAAGAGGATCAACATCGGCTCCATCAAGGAGAGCAGGATATTGATCTTGTTTCGATTTTCGCTAAAGTAGAGATCGGCCATATTCTCCATCACGAGCGCTACCTGTGAAGTCTCTTCACCAAGTGCTACCGCTTGGATGAAAGATTTATCAATATGCTTTCCATACTTCGCCAAAGAGGTAGAGAACTTCTTACCCTCAACCACATCCTTACTCGCACTCTCAAACTCCCTTCGTATCACAGCGTTGTCAAGGATAGCGCTTGAGAGCTTTACCGCATGCACAAATGTTACCCCGCTTCTTGAGAGTACGGAGGTGATATAGGAAAACCGAGCAAGCTCAAAAGTTCTGATGATCTTTCCAAAAAGAGGAAGTCGAAGCATAAACGAATCAACCATATATTTAAATTTTTGACTCTTTTTTAGCATATATCTAAAGATCACAAATACGCCGATGAGCACTACTAAAATATGAAGCCAGTAGTGCCCCAAAAAGTCACCCATCGCGATAACAATTTTTGTGATAGGGGGAAGCTCCTGCTTTAGCTGATCAAACATTTGTGTAATCCTCGGAACGACCGTTGTCAGCATAAAGGCCACGATGAAAATAGAGATAACAACGACAACCATAGGGTAGATAAGCGCCTGCTTTACCTGTCCTGAGACCTTGTCTTGCTCTTCGATAAATCTCGCCATCTCAAACATCACTTCACTCAGCGCCCCACTCTCCTCAGCCACCTTAATCGACTGCTTATAGAAAGATGGTAAAGCGATGATCTTCTGATTTTCCAGTGAGTGATAAAAGCTATTTCCCTCGCTCATAGAGTTTTCAAGCGAACTTAAAAAATCGACCATCAACGCATCATCTTCATACTGCGTCTTGGCAAGTTTTACAACATTGACGATAGGGATCCCGGAACGCAGATAGATAGCTAGATTTTTGGAAAATTGCGCCAGTTTGGAGGGTGAAATCTTTTGAGCCCTCTTAAAGCTAAAGCCGCTAAAAGATCTAATTTTACTCTCGCTAATACTATCATATATGATTCCGCTAGCTCTTAGCTTTCTCTTGGCATCTTCAAGATCTGCGGCGGTGATCTTTGACTTTACCCTCTTGCCGCTCTTGTCATATCCGCTATATTTAAATATCAATCGTTCAATCCTACCCTAATGACCTCTTTTAGAGATGTCTCACCGGCTAACAAGAGCTCTAAGAGTCTTTGAGGGATCGTGTGCATCCCCTTCTCTCTCATCGCATCTCGTATCTCAAAATCGGTCATCTGATTTTTAAGCATCATCTTGACATCATCATCCATCAGCAGAAGCTCACCGACTGCTCTCCTACCGACAAACCCCGTAAAGTTACACTCCTTGCAACCCTTCTCTTTATAGATGAGAGGATCCCCCTCTATCCCAAACTTCTCTTTGATATCTTTGGGTAAGCTATCCTCCTCTTTGCATTTTGGGCAGAGTTTTCTTACCAATCTTTGGGCAAGTACACCAAGCAGCGAAGAGGTGATCAAGAAGTCATCCAACCCCATATCGACCAATCTCGTGATTGCCGCCGCGGCGTTGTTGGTGTGGAGCGTTGAGAGCATCAAGTGTCCGGTGAGTGCCGCCTGGATAGCGATCTCGGCGGTCTCTCTATCCCGTATCTCACCTACCATGACGACATCGGGATCTTGTCTGAGGATAGATCTTAGCCCTGAAGCAAAGGTAAGTCCAGTTTTGGTATTGACTTGGATTTGATTGATATTATCCGCTTTATATTCGACCGGATCTTCGATGGTGATGATATTTTTATCCGGTGTGGCTACCAGTTGCAAAAAGGTATGAAGCGTGGTTGATTTACCACTTCCAGTAGGACCGGTAACGAGGATCATACCGTGTGAGTGCTCCAGAAGCTTCTTAAACTCTTTGGTTAGATCCTCTTTAAAGCCTAGATTTTCAAGAGTCGGTATGTGACTAGACTCCATCAAGATCCGCATCACCACTCTCTCCCCGTAGTAGGTTGGAAGCACCGAAACCCTGATATCGAGTCCTTTTCCGGCTATTTTGATCTGTGTTCTACCATCTTGCGGTATCCGCTTTTCCGAAATATCGAGGTTTGATATCACCTTGATCCTCGAGATAACGAGTGCGATAATATTTTTATCCAGATCGACATGCTTGACCAAAACACCGTCTATCCTAAAGCGAACAACTCCTCTGGTTTCATGCATCTCGATATGAATATCGCTTGCACCCTTCTTTATCGCTTGATAAAAGAGTGAATTTACAAATTTAATGATAGGAGCGGACTCCTCACTCGTTAAGATATCTGAACTGGTTTGTAAAAAGTCCGTTAGAGAGATATCCTCCTCAAGCAGTTCACTCTCACTATCTTCATTGATGGTAGAGGATAGCTCCTCCTCTCTCTTTGCCTCTAAGAACTTATGGTATAGCCTCTCATAGGAGTCATCATCCAAAAATGCCAATGGCATATCTATATCCAATTTTGAGAGGTAGTTAAAGCTATCGATAAGATTGTTTTTATTGAGCACGACATATCTTTTGCCGTCTATTTTGGTAAAGAGAAGCGAATTTTTGATAGCAAGATCGATATCAACACCCTCTACATATTCGGGACTCAAATCCAGATCAAAAAACTCCGGAATATTTTTAAACTCCATCACTCATCCTCACTAGCAAAATCAACCTCTTCTCTCTTTACCTCTCTCCCGCTATCATCATAATATACCGCATAAGTTCTTCCGTACTCATCTATCTCAAACTCTTTTCTCAGTCCATTTACATAGCTCTTCTCTTCAATCGTTTGAACTTTTTGCCCTGCTTTGAGTTTTAATCTGCCGCTCTCTAGATCCTCTCTAAGCTCTGAAGCCACCTCCTGCTCCGCAAGCGCCAGTTTTCCAAGCTGATCTCTCAAGTAAGCTAAATCCTCGCTTTTATTGACGATATAGGGAGTGATCATGATCACCAAACTTCTCTGGTCGCTACTCTTGCTTTTATGTCTAAACGGGATACCTAAAATCGGTATATCTCCAAGTAGAGGAACCTTACTCACCCCTCTATCCTCTTTCTTCCTTGTCAATCCACCGATGATAACCGTCTCACCGTTCATTACGATAGAGGAGGTTTTGACCTCTCTCTTTGTGGTTGTAGGTTGGGCTGTATTTTTACTCTGAGCCTCAACATCTTCAGACTTGACACTCACATCGAGAGAGACTTTGTTATCAGAGGATATCCTCGGTTTTACCTTGAGCGTTAGACCGATATCTTCCCTCTTGTAGTTTTGGATAGGGAGTGCCGTCGTCGTCGAAGCGGTTGTACTTTGCGTCAAGATCGACTCTGTCTGTCCGACATAGATAGAGGACTCTTTGTTATTGATACAGAGTACCGACGGTTCAGAGAGTATCTTTGTCACTCCCTTTTGATTGAGAAGATCGAGTGCAACCCCCATCGCAAAGACCTTATCTACATTTGGAAGGGAGAAATCTGTAAACTTTTGTATCGTTGTGATCTGGTTAAATCCACCCTTCGCTCCTAAAAGGCTGGTTCCTATACCGTAAAGTCCGTTACCGCCGGCTATACCGCCTAGGATATCATATTTTGCTCCAAGCTCTTTGGCTTTGGTATTGCTGATCTCAACGATCTTAGCCACTACATAGACCTGTTTCCTCTCAGTATCAAGACTCTCAACCACTTTTCTAATCTCTTTAAGTTCACTCTCTGTGGCATAGGCGATAATGGCATTTAACTCCGCATCAACCGTAACGGTCGGCTTGTCGTCACCACCAACGATAGATGGCTTGACCGTCTCTGTTTTTACGATAGGCGGCAGAGGTTTACCGTTTTTACCCTTTCTCGGGATATGTGTCGTCACCGTTTTAGTACTACTATCCTCTTTCGCTTTTGCAAACGATTTATCCGCCAGCAACTTCTCAAGCGTTTTGACGATCTCCGTAGCATCGGCATTTTTGACATAGATGATCTCCATACGCTTGTCGATCGTCTCATCGGACTTATCCATCTTTTTGATATATGGAACGATTTGCGCCACATTCTCTCTATTTCCGACTAATACGATAGAGTTACTTGCATCATCGGAGAAAACGGTCATCTTTTGAGTTGCTATTCTATTGTTGAAGTAGGCGTTGATAAGCTGCTTTGCTTTTGGATAGACATTTTTTGCTTGCGCGTTGTTTAAAGGGATAAATCGAATCACATTGTCGTTTCCATGGTCGAGTCTAGAGATTATTTTTTTGATAGTTACAATATTTGCCGGATAGTCTGTAACGACTACGGAGTTGTTTTCATGTGAGAGAGAGATCTTTCCGTAACGACTAAGCAGAAAGTTTATCTGCCTTAGTATCGTTCGAACATTGAGATTGCGGATAGGGATGATTTCGGTTTCCACTTCATTGATGGTACTCTCACCGTATAGCGGTGGGGCGGATTTTGAAGCGTCTGAACTCTTGATCACCTTTAAAAAGCCGTCTCTGGTATCTCGGATCGTGTAACCTTTGGATTGGAGGATATCCACCAACAGTGTATAGATTTGAGACTTTTTGATCGGTTTGACCGATACATAATCTACCGTTCCGGTGATCTTTTGGGAGATCAGTATATTTTTACCGGTAATTTTAGCAACCATCTTGATAAAATCGACAATCTTAAGATCTTTAAAGTTGATATTGACCTCATCCCTATTGGTCTCTCTAAATTTACTACCACTATCTTCCGCCAAAACCGTTTGCGTCGATAACAGAGTTAGTACTAGTAAGCTATATGCTATCTTTCTTCTCATCACTCTCACCCCTTTAATTTATACTAAAATCAAGCTCTACATCTTCATCGCCTCTTTGAACCGTAAGCGATAAAGACTCTAGCGAATCTACATTATTGTAATACCTCATCACATCAGCCAGCGACTCTATCGGATTTCCATCGATCTCCTTGATGATATCACCGCTCTTTAACCCTACTCTATCAAAAAAACTACCCTTTTTGACATAGTTGACTCTAAAACCGTCCAAAACTCCGTTTTTTCGCCTCTCTTGGATTCGGATATTGTTCCATATCTTATTTGGATGTTTGATGTAGTCATTGATCAAGTCTCTCTTTACACTTTTTTGGGTAGATGCACTCTCACCGCTGTTAGTGTGCTGCTTGGGACTTTTATGGGAAAAGCCGCTACTTAGCTCCTCATCTTCATCATTTAAAAGAACATAGTAGTTTTTGCCGTTTTTCTCGAACACCACCTTTCTCTCCCCAACCTTCACCAGTTCATACCCTCTAAATTTTTCACCGATATAGATAAATTTACTCTCTCCGCCGTCATCGATAATGATAAAGCTGGCATCGCCACCGAGATAGGTACCCTTTAGTTTGATATCATCGAGCTTTTCACCGTCATCCTCCTCTACTCTGGTCGGAATCTCCGGGATCGTTTCACCGATGATTTTATTTCCTAGATTGAGATAGTAGTGGTAACTATAGTTTTTAGTACTAGCGTTTGGGATCACCCCTTTATCAAGAAACGGCAAAGCCGCACTCCACAATAGCTTGGCAAT
This sequence comes from Campylobacterales bacterium, assembly GCA_027084135.1. Classification (GTDB taxonomy): domain Bacteria; phylum Campylobacterota; class Campylobacteria; order Campylobacterales; family QNZT01; genus QNZU01. The sequence continues at coordinate 43,032 of JALWLO010000075.1, forward strand.
CGCTAGAGGGAGAAGGATATATTTGAGTATAAAAATCAACTTTGCATTAAAACTTTGTGTCATATCGCCACCCCTCTTTCGACTTTCTAAAGTAGCCGCTTAGCTGGCTCTCTTTAAAGCTATTTGACGGCTGCAATGTGATATTGATATCTCTAGCAAACAAGTCTATCTTGCCGCTAGCTTTCCCAAAACTTCCATCAGCACGCAAAAACAGACTCTTATAGTTCAAAAGCGAATGAGTCAGTTCAACGCTCTTTGCATTAAGTTCCATAACACCTCTTAACTCATCGGCATTTTTCGCCTCCTCTATCACCACACTGTTATAAAAGAGCCAAGGTTTTATCTTTATCTCTTTCGCATTGATACTCTCAATCCCGTCATAATAAATTTTGGCACCCTTTATCTCCAACCAAAAAAGCCGATCTCTTACCGCATCCGCTTTGATGGAGACCCGCTCTTTTTGAAGATATCTCAAAGCGCTATAGTATAGCTGCTCTTTGGGCATAAAGATTACAACACCGACTAAAAAAGAGAGGAGTGCTAGGAGTATCTTTTTCATCTTTTTATCTCCAAGGTAAGTGTTGCGTTGGTCGGAGAGAGTCTTTCTACTCTAAGTGCATTGAGTTTCAAGCTAGAGTTCTCTACCTTTTTCAAGATCGCATTGAGCGAAGATGGCGCAAGATTTTCATAGACCAAAACTCTACTCTCCCCTTTTTGATAATCTTTAGCGGGATTGATGATTCGATTGATAGAGGCGATCGTTCTCTTTGTAAGATCTTTGCTATCGAATTTCCTCTTTAATCCACCTAATACTTTCGCCTCCTCCTTAAAACTGATCAAAGACTCCTTCGTCTCCTTATATTCACGCTTTATGGAGCTTAACATCGAATAGGTAATCGCTAGTACTAAAAGGAGTGCGATCAGGATCAAAAGATTTCTATCTAGTTTCATATCGCCAACTCCGCTTTTAAATTGCCTGCGTCAAAAGAGATATCTTTAACTTTAAATTTTTGTTGCAGTTGCTTTTTGATCTCATCCTTTCTGCGCTCATCGAGAGGATGGATCGTGACAGTGAGATTGTTAGGATTAAGCTCCAAATCCTCAATAAACTCAGAATTTTTAAGGGCTATTTTGGAGAGTTGATAGAGCGCCTCTCTAATAGACTTTTGCTTTTCAAACTCTTTGGTCAGCCTCTTTTTGATACTCTTTATCTGGAACATGGTAGGTGGGAGATGGTTTGCTTTGACTATCTCCTCTTTTTGCTCCTCAAGCTTGCTCAACTCCTTTTTATAGGCAATAAACTCGATGAGATTTGCAACGGCAAAGAGTCCTATCACGATAGCACTCAAGATCAATACTCTATTAGAGATAAGCGCTTCACTACTATCATAAGAGGATAACTTGACAGATCTATTGGGTAGTTTGATGCTATCAAGTTTTTCGACGATAGATTGAGTCGTATCTGTACACTTTCTCGGTACTAAGATGATGATATCGTCAAGTTTGGTTAACGCCGCATGCTCACTGACATAGGTACATTCATCGATATCACCCAACACATCTTGTGCAAAGTAGATATTTTTTACATCACCTTTGGAGACAAATATCTCATCAAGCTCCTCCTCTATTTTTTGAGGATTGTAGGCTATCAATATATACGCTTCCCCTGCCTTTCTAGCAAGGAACTTGAACTTCTCCCCTTTTGGCAATACCCCCTCAAAAATGGAAGGAGCTAGCTTTAGTGCGGCTTTGGGGGACTTGACGGGCAGAGATACTTTTTTTACCCAGTAAAATTCAGGTGAGAGGATAATATCATAAGATCCTCGTCTAATGATCTTACTCTTTCTGGTAACAAATATCGTCGCCTTATGTTTACTCTTCCTGATAGTTTTTATCAATATTACTTATCCTCTTTGAAGAGAGATCATACCAAAATGAGATCGCTCTTTTATATGTCTGTGTCTCTAAATGAATGATTGATTTTACCAAATATTTCTTTTTTTTAGCATATTGTGAAATATTATAAATTTTTTTAAGTTGCTTCATAGATCTGGAGGTAGTTGAGTTGAACTCACTGCAGATATCTACATCTTTGCTTAAAACGAGTTCATCATTTGCAATCAAGCTCATTGTATCATAGATATAGGCTCTCGTAGCCGAGCAGTCCAATATATTTCTGCTTTTGGGATCTCCCAAGTAGAAGTACTTTTCAAACTCTTCTCTACTTATCTTAAAAATATTTTCATCTTTGGTGATCTCATAATATCTCTCTTTGATCCTCTCAAACTGCTCAAAACTATAGATTGCCCCCTGCCTAAAATCGTAATCCTCATCCGCAATCTCCGTATTGCCTCCTCTGGAGATAGTATCCATATCGATCGTATCGACTAATAGCGCAAACATCGTCTCTGCATCGCTCAATTCAAATTGCTCGAAAAATCGATAGATCGCTCTAGCCAAGATAGGCTTTTCTTCCTCATCAGGCGTATTTCTTGCCGGTTTACTCAAACGATAAAGAAGATTGTTGAGATTCAATCGATCCATAAGTGACTCGCTTGAGTAGGTAACCGTAACTCCGCTTTTTGGCTCGGTAATAGGGGGGATAGTGATGGATAAAAAAAGTTCTAACGCATCGGTGGAGTTTATGTCAAATGTTTGTATCATCTTGGTAAAGTCTTTAAAGAGTATATTAAATTGATTTTGGGCATCGATTTTTGCTACTTTATCGAACTCTTTTTGAGTTGTCGAGAGCGACCATAGTACTAAGGCGGTAACGACGGCGATAAACCCTAAAGTCATGATCAAAACAACCGCTCTTCTCAAAGATAACCCTTTATTCGCTCAAAATTTACATTTAAAGCATATTTAATGTAAAATACTTGACTAAATCATATTACATTACGACTTAAGGATGGACATGAAGAGAATGAAAAGAGCTTTTTCACTTATCGAGATAATGATCGTTATCATTATTTTAGGACTACTTGCCGCACTGGTTTTACCAAACCTCATAGGTCAAAGCGAACAGGCAAAGAAAAAGTTGGTCTGTATTCAGATGAAGAATATCAAAGATGCGCTCAAGAGCTTCAAACTTCAAAACGGAAGCTACCCTACGACCGAAGAGGGTATCCAAGCACTGGTCACAAATCCGGATCCGGAGAAGTATAAGAGTTACCCTGATGGCGGATACTTGGATGGCAAAGTTCCTCACGACCCATGGAAAAACCCATACATCTATACCAATGATGACGGAAATATCGAGATCATCTCTTTGGGGGCTGACGGCAAAGAGGGGGGTACCAAGGAGAATGCAGACATAACCCTCTCTAGCTGCGAAGCGCAATAAGTTAGTACTAACTTTAGTACTAACTAAGCATTGACTCCTTTTTAAACTTTTTCGCTAACGCATAGTAAAAGGTCGCTCTATATTTATTTCTGACACCTTTTAATGTTTCGCAAACCTCTTTGATAGCGCTATCGAGCTTCTCATCAGACTCGGTTAAAGCGAGTTTTTTCTGTAAAAAGTTTTTCTTCACTCTATCAAGCTCTTTTGGATCGGAACAAGAGACACTCTCCGCATCTTTATTGTAAATGGAAGGTCCTAGATTTTTCACAACCAACCTTAAAAAATCATCATCTACTTCACCATAATACTTTTTGATCTGAGCGGCATATCTTTTGATCTTCTCCTCTCTCTTATTTAGAGCTTTAGAAGAGTTCATAGTGCGAAAGCTTTTTGTAGATTTTTCAGATTTCGTATCACTTTTACCTTTGGTTATTTTTATCTTTTTTGAAGACTCTTTAGAAACTGATTTTGTACTGCTTTTAGCCTTTTTTGTCACTACTTTGTTCTCTTCTTTTGTCTCATTAATAGCAGTTTTTTGTGAAGTTAATTCCTCTTTACTCTCCGCTTTGATCACTTTTGCACTCTCTTTGTTAGGCTTTTCCTCGCTACCACTTTTTAATGTAGCACTTTGCCTCTTTGCCTCCTCAATAGAGTGTTCAGTATATGTTCTTAACTCCTCTCTCTTTCTCCTAATCTTCTCTTGGGTATTCTTAAAAACAGAAACTGTCAACTTCACTATAGCCAAATCTTTTAACATAAGTTCCTCCTCCTATAATACATTTACAATCACTATCACCTTACAGGGATAGAGATTGTAATGGGTTTGTGTTA
>JALWLO010000076.1 GCA_027084135.1 Campylobacterales bacterium
ATATAAAAAAATTTTGGAGAGATTTCATGAGAGCTAAAAAAATGAAACATATCCTTATCTCGAGGTTAAACGGATCACATCCTCAAAATATCGCATACTACCATAACGCTCCAAAACATAAACACCACCATCGATCAAACCAATACTTAATGGTTGCTGTAACATCCTTTTTTATGGCAGTGATTATCTTTATCATAGGCTGGATAGCGATCGAAAACCTATCGACACCGAGATCATTTAGTAGTGGAAGCGGTATTTATGTCGATCTAAAAGATATTGCACCGTTATTGCTTGAAGAGAGCAGAAGATAACACATTAACATTCATTAACCGCTGGTACTTGCATCGTAGAGCAGTGGATACTGCCGCCCTCCTCTATGAGTCTCACAGAGTTGATGGGGATCACCTCTCTTGTCGGGAAAAGCTCCTTGAAAAGCTCTACCATTTTTGTATCATTTTCATCGTTGTAGATAGGCAGCAAAAGCGTGTGGTTGGTGATGAGAAAGTTAGCATAAGTTGCCGGCAATCTCCTCTCATCTTTGTAGATAGGCTTTGGAAGCGGTAGCGGTACTAACGCATACGGTTCGCCGTTTAGTCGCCTAAAGCTTTTCAACTCACGCTCCATCTCTTTTAGCTCTCTATAATGGCTATCGATCTCATCGTAGCACTTCACATAGGCTATCGTTTTCTCATCGACAAATCTCGCCAATGTATCGATATGAGCGTCGGTATCGTCACCCTCTAGATATCCATTTTCAAGCCACAATATCCTCTCCAATCCAAACAGCTCCGTCAGCCTCTCCTCTATCTCATTTTGCGATAAGTTTGGATTTCGATTCGGGTTTAAGAGACACCTTTTGGTACTCAGTAGCGTTCCCGCTCCGTCACTCTCTATACTTCCCCCCTCAAGCACCATATCTACGGGTGTTAATTTTGAAGGATAGAAATGGTATCCTTTGTGAAGCTTTTCATTGACTGCATCATCCAAAGCGCTCTCAAACTTCCCACCCCATGCATTAAATCTAAAATCCAAAAGCTCCCGTTTCCCCTCTTGGTAGATCGAGATAGGACCATAATCCCTCACCCATGTATCATTCGTACTAATCGTCGTAAAAGATATGCGATCATGGTAGCAGAGCATAGATTTTACCGACTCTATATCGTCGCAGATCAGTATCACTTTTTGTGAATAGGAGATAGAGCTTATAATACGAAGAAAAACCGCCTGCGCACTCTCAAGATCATTTACCCAGTCACTATTTACGTGCGGAAATACAACGATAACACTATCTTGCTTCTCCCACTCTGCCGGTAATCGTTTCATACTTATCAACCTTTTTCGCCAAAGTTTTGTGGAATTTTACAATAATTAACTGCAACTTAAGTTACACGTAAAACATGGAATATTTGATATACTTTACCCATATATTAGCAAAAAGGAGGATAAGATGAAAAAGCATTTAAAAGTAGGGGCATTGGCATTACCACTAGTACTAGCTGTCAATCTAAACGCAACCGATCTAAAACCCTTTGATCCAAAGTATGATCCGCTATTTGAGGAGTTTAATAGACTTCATCAAGAGATGGAGAGGGTATTTGAGAAGTTTAACAGTAGATTTTTTGAGGATACATCATTTATCGCTCCATCTATGGACTTCAAAAAAAGCGGTGATCACTATATCATAAAGGTCGATCTACCAGGTGTGGATAAATCAAACATCAAAACAGAGGTCAAAGAGGGTGTGCTGAGGATAGACGCCTCGACTCAAAGAGAGGAGAAAAAAGAGGGCGATAAATACTATCATCATGAGAGATTTGTTGGTAGTTACCACAGAGTTCTCACACTTCCAAAAGATGCGGACGCCGATAAACTAAAAACCGAATACAAAGACGGTGTTTTGACCATCACGATACCGGTTAAGAAGTAGAGATTTACACCAAGAGCTAAATCTTGGTGTAAAAAATTTATGCCGCGTCGATATACCTCATAAATTCCTTAAAATCCAGTATCTCATGCTCTTTCCTCGCCTCAAAATAGAGCCTATCGGCATGATCTTTGATCACGATGCCGTTTGGTTATCACCGCACCGACAAATATTCTAAGGTTTTGAGAGTACGGGAAGGAGTGAGATATACGTTAGAAAATCTGCAGGACTAACTGGTTAATTCAAAGATTTTCTGGCGTATAGATCGCTTCTTCCCGTGCTCCCCGAAGGGTGCAGTGCTTTTGTCCATACTCTGCGTTAGATTTTCTTATATTAGCTAAGCTAGTATTTCAAAAATCTGCCTTGATTATGAACAAAATCACTGTATCAAAAATTCAGAATATTCGTTGGTGCGGTGATAATATATCATCCAGTAAAAAGATGTTTTTCACTTCATTGAAAGAAACGAGATCTATATCTTTATGAAGCAACTTTTGTAACTCGTGGATAATAGAAAGCTTTGCATCAAGGGAGCTATCTTCAAAATATATAGCGACATCCACATCGCTATCAGTACGAGCCGATCCGTCAGCTTGAGAGCCAAATAGATAGCCAAAAAGGATATTGTCGTTATCTTTGAGTGCTTTTTTGAGTAAATTTTTCATCTATATATCTAATCCTAACTACATTCTTTAACTAAGATTATACCAAAGATTTCTCAACTGCAATCTATGTTGCATCTCTCTATGTTTAATAATGGTAAAATTACATAAATACGCATCTAAAAATCCAAAGGAGTCGCTATGAAAAGGGTGGTTGCGGTTATCAATGATATAGAGAGGGCTGAGGAGATACTAAGTAATGCGAAAAACTTCGTCGCCGAAGATGGGGTGTTGGAGGTGTTGTATGTCTATGAGGAGTCGCTGTTTGAGTTACCGGAGTATTTTCGACCGAGATTTTTAAAAGAGGATGTGATAGATAAAGATGAGGTAAAAAGGGAGATCGAAGATACCCTTGAAAGGATAGGATATAGCGGTGAGAGTGCGGTATTTGTGGAGATCAGCGATACGGTAAGCCATCTGATACACCTTATCAAAGATCAAGATGATCTGCTTGTTATCAACAGATATCACGAAGATATAAGCTCAAAAATGATCGAAGAGAGCAACTGCTTTGTATTAACTCTCAAAAATAAGCCGATAGAGAAGGGTGATATCTTGTACATAGCCTCTCTTGACAATAGAGACAAAAATAACATAAAGCTGATAGAGAAATTTTTTCCTGACGCAAAAATAAAGCTTCTCTATGACTTCCACTACTATACGATCGCTTCTGCGGACTACCTCGATCCGATGATAAGCACACCTGTGATGGATATACAGATCGATCAAGAGGCTAAAAAGGCTAAAAAAGAGCTCTTTGACAAACTAGTGGAAGAGAGTGGGCTTGAGGGTGAATTTATCGAAGAGTGGGTAGATGAGGATATCAAGCTTCTAAGCTCTATCAAAGAGGGGGATTACGGTTTGGTAGTATATCCGAAAGATATCGTTAACCTAACAGATAAGATAAGCAATCCAACCCTCACTTATCCATAAAAGCTATCGATGCTCCTATCTGACTCTATTTTAGACTTTTACTTTTCACTCCCAAAAGAGTCTGCACCCCCAAACGGGGTGGAGATCATCTTCCCTTATGACCAGCCTGAAACGCGCAGGGTGATGGAGATCTTTTTTCGTAAATATTACGCTGATCTAGAGCCAAGAACATTGCTCTTTGGCATCAATCCGGGACGATACGGTGCAGGTATCACCGGCATAGGTTTTACCGATCCGATACTCTTAGAGCAGAGATGCGGTATCGAGAATCATTTTGAAAAGAGGGGTGAACTTAGTGCCAAATTTATCTATGATGTTATCGAGGCGTATGGAGGGGTTGAGAGATTTTACAAAGATTTTTTATTTACAACCGTCCTTCCTTTTGGACTACTCAAAAACGGCAAAAATTATAACTACTATGATGATACTGAAACACTCCATTACTTCAAACCACTTATCCTAGAGTCAATCCAAAAGCAACGCGCATTTCCCCATATCAATCAACACAAGATCGCTGTGATCGGACAGGGGAAAAATCTACACTTTATGAAGTCATTGAATGAAGAGGAGAGACTCTTTGATACCATCGAAGTACTTCCCCACCCTCGATGGGTCATGCAGTATAGAAGAAGACAAAAAGATAAATATATTCAATATTATCTCAAAATCTTGAGAGAAATAAGACCCAAAATTGATTAAATCAACATATAAATTTAGATGAAAGGTCAATATGAAATTAGAAGATTTAGATAGTTATCTCTTGGAAGATATACAGAGTGATGATCACCCGTCAGACTTTATCAAAAGAGAGGATTTTTATACCTTAGTACTAAGACTTCCAAATGTAAACAAAACTGTAACGATACGATCATACGCGTTTGTCATAGAGCGTGAGCTGGTGTATAGATATGACAGAAAAAACAACAGACTTGAGGATTTTGGAACGCTGAAAAACCTGCAACTCTTTTTAGAAGAGAAGGTCGAAAAGCTCATTAAAAATGTCAAACATTTTCACATGGAGATCGATAACTTAGAGGAGTCTCTCTACCAAGAAAATATAAGCGATGAGTTTATGCAAAAGTGGATAACCTATAAAAAAGATATCTCGCTGATAAGCAGACTGATGTTTCACGCCGCTATCGTGAGTGAACTCTTTATAGCCCATCTAAAGAGAGAGAAGGTAAAGTTCAACAAGCACGCATTTGATGATCTGCACGAAGAGATCTCAAGAGTACGGGATCTATCCAAAGCGGGTGTAGAAAAACTTGACAACCTCTATGACTTTTACAGAGCTAAAGTCGATGAAAAGATGAACAAAAATGTCTACTACCTAACAATGCTATCGGGGATCTTCCTACCTCTGACACTAGCTACTGGATTTTTCGGTATGAATACTGGAGGATTACCCTACACGGATGACCCCCACGGCACACTAAAAGTGGTAGTTTTATCGTTAGTACTAGAGATCATCTTTTTCCTCCCCTTCATCCTCCAGAACTTTAAAAAGATCAAAAAGTTTAAGCGAGAGCAGGAGTAGGTATTGCTATTATATGGACTTAACGGTTGTTATCTAGATATCAAGCAATTTCAAAGAGATTTTTGTATAAATGAAGCATGAAAAAACCCTCAAAATCTTACAAAATATCATAAGCTCGTACGAAGAGTTACGCTTAACTGCCACCAAAAACCAGCTAACCTACAAAGACAAGTACGGAGCGGTAGTGATGCTAAGAGTACGAGAGGAGGGCATCGTCGTAGCATTTGGCAGAAGTGCAAAACTACAAGAGAAGTTCTCTATGCTACAAGGTAACGGCAAAGTAGTAAGGCACTTGACATTCCAAACCGTTGAGAAGTCGGACGAAAAACTGCTAAGAGAGCTGATAGACGAGAGTCTCGTACTCGGTATAGAAAAGGCAGAGATGAAGAGGATGAAAGGTTGTTTCAGATGAAACAGATCCACCTCATCCGTCATGCAAAGGTAGATATAGATAGCTCTCAAAAGATAGGCTCTTCTATGCTTCAAGAGTGGGTAGAGAGGTATGACAAAGCCCCGATAAAGCGAGATATTAAGCCGCCCAAAGCGACGGTAGAGCTCGTACGAAGTGCGGATGTAGTACTAACAAGCTCACTTCGTCGCACACACGATACCGCCAAGCTTTTTGGTGTGGAGAGATTTGAGCAGAATGAGATATTTGACGAAATCCCCGTTCCAAATGTCGCCATCCCTTTTTTAAAACTTCGACCTTCGACTTGGCTTGCTCTTTTGAGAGTATTGTTGGTGTTTGGGTTTGGCAAAAATGACAGCTCATTAGACACCTCTAAAAAACGAGCCGAACAGGCAACAAAACATCTGCTCTCACTCACTAAAAACAACAACTTAGTACTAATCGGTCATGGAGGGATGAACTATCTCATAGGAGAAGAGCTTCTTAAAAACGGATGGGAGAGAGATAGCAAGCTTTCTCATCAAAATTTAGGTGTTACGAGCTACTACAAGTAATGGCAGAGGGGAAGGGATTTTCCTCGCTTCGCTGCGGGGTTTCGCTTCGCTTCACCGAACACCTCTTATCGGGTTCTCATCCTTTCACTATGGCAAGAGGTGTTAGATTATTTGAATTTGCGTCTTAGAGTATTTTATAAATTTTTTAAATCCCTTATCAAATGTTATCATTTTTTAACAATTAAAAAAGTTACTAAATACTATATGGTATGCATCAAATGAGTGTTGAAAACTATCAGTTTGATTGATAAATTTAATGACATCATCATAAATATTTGCACTTTTAACATATTTTGACAAATAAGCTACATTTGCTTTTATAACATCTGTGGACTCTTTTAGTTTATAAGAGACATAAACAAACTCATAAAGCGTTATTTCCGATATTAGTAACTTTTTTTCTACTATCGCTGTTTTTAAAATCTCTTGAGATCTCTTTTTCTGTTGTATATCATCTACATTTTTACAAAAAGCATATATCAAAACATTTGTATCAAGATATATCATTTATCAACTCGTTTGTATCGATTACATTCTCTTTTGTGGCTATGATTTGATTGTTTGATTTTGCAAAAAGTTCTTCTAACTCTTCTAACTCTTTTTCAATATCACTTGAATTTTCTTGTTGAGTCAAAGGCTTTTCGTACATTACTATTAAACGAATCTTCTTTCCGTTTCCAAGTTCATCTCTATATTTGGGAGGTATATAAATCATACCATCTTTTGAGACTGTCTCAAACTCAACTGCATACATTTGCAATCCTTTTATCTTCGCTATATAAAGTATAGCTTAAATTTCTTAACAAATATTTACACTCTAATTTGATATATGCTGAAAAGGTTTAGATGTTTGTTGAAGTGGCAGAGGGGAAGGGATTTTCCTCGTCTCTTCGCTCCTGTGGGGTTTCGCTTCGCTTCACCGAACACCTCCTATCTGCTTCTCATCCCTTCAGGGCATCAAACTAAATGATATGCGACTTTTGATTGAATGGCAGAGGGGAAGGGATTCGAACCCTCGGTGGGTTGCCCCACACACGCGTTCCAGGCGTGCTCCTTCGACCGCTCGGACACCCCTCTATAAAGTAGATTGAGAGTATATCAAATTTTATTTAATCAAGCATAAATCATACCACTTAGTACTAACTACTTTTGTTTCGATATAATGTTTTTTCAAACTCCTCTTTTTCACGCTCCAAAAATTCGATGATCCTTCTTTGTATTATCTGCGTCTCTTCATCACCCTCAGAGCACTTCATAAGCCTTGAGAGCCTTTTGGTATTTATCTTCTGAGCAAATCTCGGCTCAGCCTTTAAAATCGAATCAATATTTTTAATCAAATCATTTACATCAAGGTCATTTTTCATAATGATCTTATCAACATACTCTTTCACTGTTCTTATGAGTACATCTACTCTCGCCTCATCATCAGGATATATCTCTTTGGCTATCTCTTGAAGTATCTCCAACTCACACTCATCCATATCTCTATTTGCACCTATCATCGCAGCTAATATCTTCGCTCTAAACTCAAGTGATGAGTTGTGATAGACAAGTAGATCTCTAAAAAATACCAAAAATCTCGCCTTTAAATGCCGAAAAATATTCACATCTATCCTTTTTATTTATGACCTTTTAAGACTCTTTAGGGTAAAATCCCCTCCTTAGCAGTGAGGAAGTCTAGGCTTCTTGACTGCTCCCTTTGAGACCTATGCAATGAGTTGTTGAGGCACCGAGTCAGGGTGGGAACACAGCAGCTCACCTCAACTTCTCATGTGCCGTAGGTATCTTGAGGGGAGTCTTTTAGATACTCCTCTATATCCTTTGCAAGTTGATAAAAGTTCACCCCGTTTATAATCGCATTATTTTCCATAGCTTTGAGTGTCTGCTCTTTACCTCTGCTTAGCTCTTTTGACTTTACACCGTGTGATATCGACAAAGTTGCCTCCACAAACGCCGCCAATCTATCACAAGCCTTCAAAGCTACTCCGTCTATGACATTGTATTTATCATCATTATAACAGTTCAAAGTATCGACTATTTTTATCTCTTTTTGATAGATTTTATTTAAAAACTCATTTTTTTCACCGTCACCGTAGAGTCCTAAATAGTAAGAGAACTCATCTTTTATATTACTCGGTATCAACGGAAGTATCTCATTTTCTATCTTTTGTATCTCTATCTCGCTAATAAGCTCATCCATACCCGAAACCGAATACTTCACAGGGGTGATGATATCCCTTGTCAATGCTTCAGGCAAATCATGAAAAAGTGCGGTAAAGAAGTTGTTTTCTATCCGCCTTGGAGTCGCACCAATCTTTATCGAATAGAAGTAGCTAAAGAGCGCCACGATAAGCATATGCCCAAGTACCGAAGTCTCCGGTATCCTCGGCGTTTGCGCCCACCTCTTTTGAAATCTAAGCCTACCGCTTAGATCGATAAATCTTGAAAGCTTTTTACCTAGAGCTATCTTCCTAACTCCAATAAGCTCATAATAGTCCTCTATCTCCGCATCCACATCTCTTTTAACCTCTTCTATCTCATTGAGAAATTGACTCGTCTGGTAGATGATAGAAAACTCCCATCTTGTCGATAGGTACGAAGCGGCTTGTAGGATAAACCTCTCCTTTTTATAGGTACAATCACCCTCCAAATAGCGCTTAAACTTCTCAAAAAACTCTCCGCCTTGAATATCTTTGATCTCATCTTCAAGCTTTGTAAGTACCCAGCTATTGATCTCATCTTTTTTCTTTTGAAGTATCTTATGAAAGAGATCGGGACGGATATCGGTAACGACTACCCTTCTTAAAAACTCAAATATACCGGCTTCTATGAGGAGATTCATATCCACTTCGCCCTCTATCTTTGCCAACAGATAGGCGATGATAAATTTATGCGCCTGCTTATCTAGCTCTACGAGATCAACCATCCTCGGATAGTCATTCCACCTCTGGATAGAAGCGGCGCTATATATCAGCTCTATAAGTCTTGGATTTATCATCTTTTCTGTTTATCGCTATCTATCTCTATAACAGTATGGACATTTCCTCTGGGGTTAAAGTCGGCAGTCACTTTGAGCCACTTTGGCCGGAGTTTGGAGTAGAGGAGGTCATAGATCTCATTTGCGCTATCTTCATGGCTGATGTAACGGTTTAAAAAGGTGTTGATATAGAGTTTAAGCGCTTTTAACTCTACCACCCACTTATCGGGTATATACTCTACATAGATAGTCGCAAAGTCCGGATAACCGCTTCTTGGACATCTACAGGAAAACTCCGGCAGAGTGATCTTGATCGTATAATCCTTCTCATGCCTATTTTCCCATATCTCAAGATTTTTATCTACATCAAACTCAGCTATCTCTTTTTCGCCGTATTTCATTTTAATATCTCCTTTTCAAGAAGCTAATCTCCTTGAAAATTCCTCTTACTTTTAAGGTTCCCATAAAATTTCCAAATTTTATGGGATAAACTTTTGCTTCGACTTCGGTGAAAAAAATTTTCATCTACACATCCAAATGTTTCACATCTTTTGCGTGCGTTTGTATATACTCTCTTCTCGGTTCCACCTCATCACCCATAAAGAGCCTAAATGTATCACTCGCTTCTAACTCATCATCCACTACGACTCTCAGAAGCCTTCTATTTTCCGGATCCATCGTCGTATCCCAAAGCTGCTCCGGATTCATCTCACCAAGCCCCTTATATCTTTGGATATAGGCACCTTTTTTAGCCGATTTTTCCACCTCATCAAGCATATCAAGCAACTCTTTAGTACTAAGCTTTGTATCTCTCTCTTTTATCTTCTCAAAGATATGTATCGCCTCATTAAAGAGCGGATTTGTTAAAAACTCATCATTGACCTTGATCTCCTCAAGTCCGTCAAGGTTTTGCACATATAGGTGAAGCTCCTCTTCGCTTATCTTCTTGTTGAGGATGTTAAACCCAAGCGAATTGATATGCGCTTCAAGCTCTTTGTAAAGCTCCTCACCCTTTTTTGCTCTTGCTTTTGGGTGCTCTACAAGGTATTGTATCACCTCAAGTACATGAAACCTCTTCTCAAGCTCATTGAGCGTACTTCTATAGGCAGAAACGAGTTTAAAGAGCTCCATCAAGTCTCTCTTGCCCATCCCCTCTATCTCGAGTGAATCGATACCGTTTTCGATCAAAAACTCACTAAGTGCTCTATCATCTTTGAGATAGATCTCTTTTTTCCCTTTTTTGTAGCGATAGAGAGGCGGTTGTGCGATGTAGAGATAGCCGTTTTCGATCACCGGCTTTAAAAATCTAAAGAAAAAGGTTAAAAGAAGTGTCTGGATATGGCTTCCGTCCACATCGGCATCGGTCATGATGATAATCTTATGGTACCTTAGTTTGCTCTCGTCAAACTCTTCACCGATACCGCATCCCAGAGCGGTTATCATATTGGTTATCTCATCAGATTTGAGTATCTTATCGATCCTGCTCTTTTCGACATTGAGGATCTTACCTTTTAGCGGAAGGATCGCTTGAAATACCCTATCTCTTCCCTGCTTCGCACTTCCGCCCGCACTATCACCCTCCACAAGGTATAACTCACTGATAGAGGGGTCTTTGCTTTGGCAGTCGGCAAGTTTACCCGGAAGCGTACCTACACTCATAGAGTCTTTTCGTCTGGTTAAATCCCTCGCCTTTTTGGCCGCCTCTCTACCTCTAGCCGCCGCTAGAGCTTTTTGCATGATCGCTTTGGCTTCGATAGGGTTCTCTTCAAAGTATTTATTTAACTTCTCATAGACCAGCTTCTGCACGAGCGGTCTTACATAGGAGCTTCCGAGTTTTCCTTTGGTTTGTCCCTCAAATTGCGGCTCAGGAACTTTCACACTTACTATCGCTACAAGCCCCTCTTTGACATCTTCACCGGTTATCTTTACATCCTTCTCTTTGGCTGAAGCATTTGCCGCCGCATACTTAGAGATAGATCTTGAAAGCCCCGCTCTAAATCCTGCTTCGTGCGTTCCGCCTTCCGGAGTTTTGATGTTGTTAACAAATGAATAGACGATCTCACTATAGGAGGTGTTATAGAGTAGAGCGATATCCACCTCTATATCCTCTACCTTATCAAGTATCTGCAGAGGTTTTGTGATCTTCTCCGCTTTTGTGAGATCTTCTACAAACTGCGCCGTACCACCCTCAAAGTGGTAAACCTCTTTTTTACCGATACGATTATCTTTAAACTCAATGGTGATTTTTGGATTGAGGTATGCAAGTTCTTTAAATCTTTTGGCAAGAATATCGAAGCTAAACTCCGTCACCTCAAAGATAGTGTCATCGGGCCAAAACTCTATGGTAGTACCGGTTCTATTGGTCGTTCCGACGACCTCCAGATCCATCGTCGGGATACCCTTCTCAAACTCTTGGTAGTGCTTTTTCCCGTCTCTATCGATCTTTAAAATAAGCTTTTTAGATAAAGCATTTACCACCGATACACCTACACCGTGCAAACCGCCGGAGACTTTATAGGTATCTTTGTCAAATTTACCTCCGGCATGAAGTACCGTTAGTACTACGGTAGCGGCTGATATCTTTTCAGTCGGATGGATATCGGTAGGGATTCCTCTACCGTTATCGCTGATGATGGCTGAACCCTCTGTGGTGATCTCTATGGATATTTTGTCACAAAAGCCTGCCATCGCTTCATCTATGGAGTTATCCACAACCTCATAGATCATATGGTGGAGACCACCGATATTTGTATCTCCGATATACATTCCCGGTCTTTTTCTGACCGCTTCGAGTCCCTTGAGGACTTTGATATTACTGGCTTGATATTTTTTTTCCATATAAAACCTCTGTTAAATCATAATAGGCATCACTACCGTGATAAAATTTTCACTTGCTAAAACAAATGGTAAAGTAGAATCATTATACCTTAATTTAAATTCATTCTTTTGTATATGTGTTAAGAAATCTAAAATATATTTACTATTTACCGCTAAAACGATATCTTCAGATAGGTTTGAGATAAAGTCAAGTTGCGTTCTACCCTCTAAGTTTTCGTCATTGAGAGACTCAAAGACGATCGCGTCGTTTCTAAAGGTGAGTTTTAACTCTTGAGAGACGGTTGATATCTGTCTGATATGATCTATCATAAGGTCTCGATTGAGGATAAGTTCATACTTTTTCTCTTTGGGAATTATTCTCTCATAGTCGGGAAATTTACCGTTTATCAGTTTGGTAAAAAATGTAAAGCTTTCACTCTTTACGATCATCGTGTTTTCATCATAGTAGATCACCATCTCATCAAAGAAGAGCTTTTGGATATCAAGTATCGCTTTTTTTGGAATGATCAAAGAGAGCTCTTTATCTATCTCATTTTCGACACTTACGACCGCAAGTCTCCTTGTATCTGTCGCTACAAAGTTGATGTGACCCTCTTTGATATCTATGAGTGCTCCGTTAAGTTCATATTTTGGATTGTTCGTGTCTATAGTGGGGGAGATCTTTTTGATAGATTGTATAAATGTCATAGGGTCGATATCAAACCTTGCTTTTCCTTCAGTTGTAGGAAACTCCGGATACTCATTTGTATTAAACATAGGGAACTTGAATTTTGACTTATTTTGCTTAATGTGAAGAAAACTATCCTCTACATGGAGTATCACATCTTCATCCCTTAGACTCTTTACAATATCAAGCAGTTTTTTACCGTTTGCCGTAGCCATACCGGGTACAGCTATGTTTATATTTTTACTCTCCATAGAGATACCGACTTCAAAATCGGTAGCTTTGATACTAAGGAGATCATCATGTGCATTGAGTAGGACATGTGAAGTGATTTGAGAGGAGTCTTTTTTATCCAAAAAACCTTGAGCGTTTACCAGCATCTGTTCCAAGACATTTTTGTTAATGGAAATATTCATTTGAAAATCCTTATTTATTTAAATATACTTTAGTAATAGTAGTAGGTATGTTGAAAATGTGAAAACACCAACTAAATGCCCATATAATAGTAAAATTTGCATTAATAACTTTTGATTTTTTTTCACATGTGGTCACATATTTTTACAAAAATTGTAACTAAATGGTGATACTCGAACAAGCTCTACAGCGTAACAGTCAAAATCTTTTGATTATGGGTACCGTAGAGAAGCTGTTGGTGAGTGTTACTATGTAGTTACCTAAACCGATGTAATTTTGTTTTTCAACTCCTCTACCTTTAGTCTAAAGTTTTCATTTTCTTCTATGAGTTGATTGATCTTTTTCATGTTATGAGAGACTGCCGTATGATCTTTCATGCCGAAGTATTCTGCAAGAGCTGGCATAGAGTTTGGGGTGAGAGTTCTAGCTAGATATATCCCTATTCTTCGTGCTTCTACGATGTTTTTATTTCTTTTTTTTGATTTGATATCACTCGGTCTAATTCCAAGCTCTTTTGAGATCACTTTGATGATCTCTTCAAGTGTGATGTTTTCTCGTTTTTCTCTGATATGCTCTTTCATCACATCTTTTGCAAACTCGAGCGTTATTTCACCTTGAGTCATAAGATCCGAATAGGCTTTGAGTTTGTTTAGAGCACTCTCTATCTCTCTGATATTTTCACCGAGATTTGAGGCGATAAAGTTGATGATTTTGTTGTCTAACTTGATCTCGTTTAATTCACACTTCTTTTTGATGATATTGATTTTAGTTTCAAGTTCAGGAGGCTGGATATCGATGGTGATACCCCACTCAAATCTCGTAATGATCCTCTCCTCGAAACCGGCTATCTTTTTTGGCGGCTTGTCTGAAGTGAGTACGATCTGCTTATTTTGGGAGTGGAGCTGGTTAAATGTGTGAAAAAACTCCTCTTGGGTCTCCTTTTTGTTTGAGAAAAATTGTACATCATCTATGAGGAGATAGTCACACTCTCTATACTTTTGACGAAACTTTTCCATCGTGTTGGATCTGAGGTGGTTGATGTACTCATTCATAAACTCTTCGCTTGTTGCGTAGATTACGATTTTATCTCTCTTTATCGCTTCATTTCCTATAGCGTGCAAAAGGTGTGTTTTTCCAAGACCGGAAAATCCATAGATAAAGTAAGGATTGTATGATTTTGTATGCGATTCGCTTATATTTCTTGCAATGGAGTATGCTATCTGGTTAGAGTTACCGACGACAAATGAGTCAAAGGTGTAGGAAGGGTTTAGGATCGAACTCCTTTTTTTACTCTCTTTAGCTTTAGTTTGGTGTGATTGAGTAGCCGATGAGGATGGGTGTGAATAGTTTTTTGTCGTTATCTCGATTTCAATGCTATTTCCATCTCTCTCTTTAACGATGGAAGCCATCTTTTTTCGATATTTAGTACTAACCCATTTGGCAATAATTGGATTTGGTGCTATAAATAGAGCTTTGGTGCTATTTGAGTTTTTTTCATCATATTTGAGAGGCTTGATATATCTTTCATATTCATTTTTGGTTATTTCACTCTTTAAAAGCTCCAATATCTCGCTTGATGACATCTATTTTCTCACTTTATTCACATATATTTTTCACATGTGAATAAGTTTATCACATCTCACATTAATCCCAAATATTGTATTAGAAAGTGTATCAGATGCGTTGATGTGCCGGCTAATGCAAAATTTGGGTTAATAGTTCTCTATGGAGTCAAAATTCCAACCATCCTCTCTGAGAAGAGAGATAAGTTCTCGTAGTTTCTCTTTTCCGTTAAATCTATCTTTAAATGTAAAATCATGCATTAAGAGGATAAATTTTCCTCTCTTTTTCGTTTTACCTCTGTTGTAGATGTGATTTATCCTTCTTAGCATCTCTTGCGGTGATTTGTATAGTTTTCCGTCTCTTGGGCGATAATCCCACTGATAATCCCAGCCGTAAATATGAAATCCCTCATTTGCAAGGGCATCATAACTTTGCTCTTCATGACGACTTTTTGGGATCGCCGGATCATCACATCTAAGAGCTCCGACTCGAAAAACATTTCTACCCGCCAAACGGCAGTACTTTCCGTCTATAAATTGACCGGAATTTTGTAAAACAACATTCATTCTATTTAAATCACTCACTACATTGTATGGATTGGAATAAAATCGTCTATAGCGTCTATTAGCATGTGAATAAGTATGGTTGGCAACGAGTATCAAAGGATCAGAAACGGCGATTTTAAAGACTCTTTTGTGTGATGGAGAAGTGTTTATGTGTTTTCCTATCATAAACATTGTCGCAGGGATACCCTCCTCTTGCAATACATCTATGACATTTTGCGTTCCGTTTAGTGGACCGTCATCAAAGGTGAGATAGATCGTTTTATCTTCATTGGAGTTGATAAAGAGTCTCTTTTTTTGATGCGCTCTCTTTTTGATTTTTTGTTTGTGGAGAGTTTTTTTTCTTTTATGTCTCTTTTTTGGTTTTATCTCTATCGGTTTTATGACATCGTTTTGCGGGATGGAGTAGCTGTTGTCATAAGCAGTTTCATTGTAAGGAGTGAGTGTACCGTCATCATTGACAAACATCCAACCGGCAGTGAGATTTAACGAGGCTATCATAAGCAAACTAAAGCGTTTTAACATCCAACTAATCACTTTCACAAAATATAACCAAAATTGTATCTTTATCAAATTTTAAATAGAATTAATGAAATATACTAAATTTATTGCATAAACTTTTCACATAGTGAATTTTATGTGAATAAATTAGAAAAATGGGCTAATAAATGACTATACTCGGTATCGATCCAGGTACGATAAATTGCGGCTATGCTATCATTAAGAAAGAGAAACATAAAATCAAACTAATTGAAGCCGGCTTGATAAAAATCAAAGAGAAAGAGCTTCAATATCAAATTTCTCAATTAGTTGAAGGTATTGACTTGATATTAAAAAATCACTCTATTGATGAGGTGGTGATCGAAGATATTTTTTACGCATATAACCCAAAAACCGTACTAAAATTGGCTCAATTTAGAGGAGCTTTAAGTCTAAAAATTATCCAAGAGATAGGTAACTTTAGTGAATATACTCCACTCCAAGTTAAAAAGGCGGTTACAGGAAATGGAAAAGCGAAAAAGGAGCAGGTGGCATTTATGGTGAAAAATATTTTAGGTATCAAAAAAGAGATAAAACCCCTCGATATCACTGATGCTATCGCCATCGCTTTGACGCATGCACAGAGGATCAAATGTTAATTTTTTTATCGTTTTGACGATATAGAGATATAAATCCAAAATTTGCATTAGCTGATAATTGATGCAGATGATGTACCTTTTAATGCAAAATTTGGGGTAAAATTCAACTTAAGGTAACGCTTATGAAAAGATTTCTTCAATTATCCATCGCAAGTTCTCTCTTTATGACTCCGATCTTCGCATCAAATATCGAGCTTCAAGGAAACACAGTAGGTGCTGAGGTGAGTATGTACGGTCTAGGACTCAATTATAAAGCAAAATTTAGTGACTATCTAGGCATACGAGCTAGTTTTGATAAGTTTAAAAAGAGTGATATAGAGCTAACAGAGGAGACAAACGGGATAGAGACAAATTATAATTTTGATTTGGATCTAAATGATATGCTCTTTATCGGTGACTATCATCCATGGAGAGGAAGTTTCAAACTCTCAGCCGGTATGATTATTAACAACTCTAACCTTGACGGTGTTATTACTCCTAAAGCAAAAGATGATAATGATTTTGAGTTCACATTTAATGGACACATATATTCTACTAAAGAGGTAGGAAGCGTCAATACCAAAGTTGACTGGGATCCGGTAGCTCCTTATATCGGTATAGGTTGGGATACATCATTTGATAAAGATAAAGGATGGGGTTTCACATGCGACTTAGGTATAGCGTTTCAGGGTTCGGCAAAAGCCACTTATAGCGTAAACTACGGTGAAGCACTGAAAGATAATCCAGATGATACACCGATAGAAAAAGAGGCAAAAGCCGAGACTCGAAGACGGATCAAAAGCGATCTTGATGAAGAGATGAACAAACTCCAAGATGATTTGGATGACTACAAGATACTTCCTTATATCTCTTTTGGTATAAACTATAAGTTCTAATATCTTATTTGCGATTTTTTTGTTAGTACTAATTATTATTTAGTACTAACTCTTATGAAAAAATATATATAATATCCTAACTACCAAGGAAAGGTAATAAAGATGAAGATCATCGACTACTTTAAAGAGATCACAAAGATACCGCACTGCTCAAATGCCACTACACTTCTTAGAGATTTTCTTGTCTCCTTTGCAAAATCAAAAGGTTATAGCCTCAAAGTTGATGAAAAAGGAAATATCTTAGCCTCATCTTCAGATCCAAAACTCTGTCTCCAAGCCCACTATGATATGGTTTGTGTCGGTAAAGCTCCGGAGATAGAAGTGGTAGAAGAGGAGGGGTGGCTTAAAGCGCAAGATAGCTCTCTTGGAGCCGATAACGGCATAGCGATAGCGATGATGATGGTGTTGATGGATGAGAGAAGGGAAGCAGAGTTTCTATTTACCAATGATGAAGAGATCGGACTCAAGGGTGCAGAAGCCCTAAAATTTGATCTCAAATCAAAATATATGCTCAATCTCGATAGCGAAGATGAAGCCCAAGTCTATGTAGGGTGTGCAGGCGGAGTGGATATAAAGGCGACAAAAGCTTATGATACGGAGTTTAGAGAGGGTGACTTTTATGAAGTAAAAACCGAGGGGCTCAAAGGTGGACACTCTGGAGTGGATATAGATAAAGGTATCCCAAATGCTATCAAACTCTTTGCCTCTTATGTGAAAGATAAAGATATATGTATAGCTCATATCAAAGGGGGTGAGAGGCTAAACTCCATACCGGTTCATCTAAGAGCGATAGTTTGCTCCGATCAAAAGGTATCAAGCGGAGAGAATATCGATTTCAGACGATTTGACGGTAGATTTAAGGTGATAAAAAGGAGTGATGAGATCATCTCTTTATTAAATAATTTTAAAAATGGAGTTCTTGAAGAAAACGCCGAGTTGGGTATCCCAAATAGTAGTGCAAACTTGGCTCTTATCTCTTTTGAAGAGGGCATTTTGACGATAGAGGTGAGTTTGAGAGCGATGGATAATGAAACACTCGATACTATAGCGCTTAGTACTAAAGCCTTTTTTGAGCGTTTTGGCTATAGTGTTGAGGTACATGATAGATATCCGGCATGGAATCCTAAAATAACTGATTTTGCAAAGAGGGTTGATGAGAAGATGAGAGAGGTATTTAAAAAGAGCAGTTTCAAAGCGATACATGCCGGACTTGAGTGCGGTATCATCAGTTCTATTTACCCGAATATGCAGATAGCCTCTATCGGTCCAAATATCAGATCACCCCACTCTACGAGCGAGAGAGTAGAGATAGAGTCTGTGGAAAAGACCTATCGAGTACTAAGTAAAATAGTGGATGCGTTTAGTTGATGATAAGATATCTTTTCGTACTAATCCTTATGATAAGCGGATGTAGCATGAAAAAGCCTATAACACTCGATAAAACCTTAAAACATAGTATGTCACAAGATATCGATCTCTACTATGAAGAGAAGGGTGAAGGTGAGCCGATGGTACTACTTCACGGCTTTGCCTCATCATCCTACTCATTTAGATATATCATCCCCGAGCTTGCAAAATATCATAAAGTCTATGCCGTCGATCTTAAAGGATTTGGAAAATCCCCCAAACCCAAAGATGATAGATACTCCGTGTATGACCAGTATCTTTTGGTAAAGAGATTTATCCAAAAACACCATATCAAAAATCCCATACTTCTCGGACACTCGTTTGGAGGCGGAGTAGCACTGCTTTTGACGCTAGATAGTGAGATAAAACCCAAAAAGCTGATACTCATCGATGCCGCCGCATACAAACAGAGACGCCCTAAACTCCTTAGGTGGGCGATGATCCCGTTTCTCGGTAAAGCAGCTCTCTATATGCTTCCGGCATCCTATCAGGCAAAGTCAGGCTATGAGTATGCTTTTTATAATGACAAAAAGATACCCAAAGAGGGTGTAGAAAGCGTAGCGAAAGCACTTGGAAGCAGAGGTGGAAAGTATGCCTTTGCCAAAGCAAATGAGGAGTTGATACCCGATGACATAGAGGAGATAAGTAGTCGCTACAAAGAGATAAGCACTCCAACACTCATCATCTGGGGAGATAAAGATATAGTGATACGAAAAAGTAAAGCTTACCGCCTCCACCGTGATATCAAAAACTCAATATTAAAAATCATCCCAAATTGCGGACATATCCCGCAAGAGGAGCAACCACAGTTAGTACTAAGATACATCAAAGAATTTCTAGGAGATTGAGATGAAGATAAGAAATATCGTTTTTGGTCTGCTTTTTGCATTTTTAGTCACATTTTTCCTCTATCAAAAGGGGATAATATTTGCCAATTTTGAGACGATAGAGCCGACAAAGTTAGAGCAGTTTATGCGTGATGGGAACACAACACTTATCGATGTGAGAGAGCCTGATGAGCTTCTAAAAGAGGGTAAGATAGAGGGATCTATCAATATCCCTTTGAGTAGATTAAAAGAGCAGTTACCGACACTTCAAAAGTACAAAAAGACAAAGTTAGTCATCTATTGCCGAAGCGGAAACAGAAGTGCCGTTGCAAGTAGAATCATCGCCGATAGAGGGTATAAAGTCTATAACCTTAAAGGTGGGATAAAGTTTTGGAAAAAGAGAAAGCCTTAGTCATACCTCTTCACACACTCTTCAAAGATATACTTATGATCTTCAGGCAGTGCGTCATACAGAGCATACGCCAATTTCTGTATCTCCCATAGGGCTGATTTATCGCTTCTTAGAGAGAGGAAGTTTTGCAAACTTCTAGCGTTTACGCTCCAAGTAAGTTCTGTTTTGTAGCTCTCGGGTAGGCAGTATTTGGCTTTGTCGTTTGAGATACCGCTCTTTAGTACTAAACGCAAGTTTTCAAGTGCTTTGATACTCATCTCATCTACCATCGGCTCACCCGTAAAAACGAGGTACTTTTGTGCCCTTAAAGTATCTTTAGTACTAAACTCATCCTCATCTTTTAGCTCTTTGAGAGTATAACGGGTGGACTTTACCGAAAGAGATGCCATTCTGTGTCTTGCTAACTCTTGAAGAAGTGCGCGGCTGATGCCTTTGATGTAGAAGTTGTAGTAGAGATGCTCTAGGGTTGAAGAGTGTTTAAACTTATTTCCAACCCTATCGATAAGCTCCCTATCTTTTTCGCCGCCGTTATCGCTTTTATCAAAGCTTTGCCAACAGGTTCGTATAGCGTTTGAGCAGATAGTGAGCGGTGTGTAGTGGTTGAGTGTAACTTCCATCCTATATCCTATACCCTAATTCCTAATAAAGTATATTACAAAAAAGTTACTAAGAAGCTAAAAGTTCGTGTGTTATTTTGTACTCGATGATACCTTTGAGAGATATATCCTCATCTATTTTTGGAAAATGGATACCTATACCGCCTCCTATCAGTCTAAACTCCTTGAGTTGCTCTTTGGTAGCGGACTTGAGTTTAGGTGTATAGTCGTATGGGATAGTTAACACATCTCCGCTACTAAGCAGAACTAAGATTTTATCACCAAACGAGAGGTTTTTTATCACCGTTTTATCTGTTGAAGTATTCATTCCAAGCTCCTATAAAAAAATCCCTTTTGGTTTCTACTATCTTTTGCAGTTTTTTTATCTCTTTTTGAGAAATATTATAACTATCTGTTATTTTTAAGTTTGAGAGTTCTATGCGAACATAGCTATCATCTTTTTCGATATGTATATGATGAGGTAAATGTTCATTACTAAAAAAGAAAAATCTATAACCTTCATATCTAAAAACTGTAGGTATGTTAACCCCAAGCTAATTCTATTGTTATTATATCATAATTTTATCTAAGCCCTTAAAGGGCTTAGAGTAGGAAAAATTTAAATTTAAGGATTACTGTTTGAGTTGAAGGAGTGTATTTAACATCTGGTCAGATGTGGTGATCGTTTTTGAGTTGGCTTGGAAGCCTCTTTGAACTACGATAAGTTGCGTAAGAGAACGGCTTAGATCGACATTACTCATCTCAAGAGCGCTTGATTGGATAAATCCTCGACCGCCTTGATTTGCTTGACCGATAACCGGATCTCCGGAGTTGGCTGTCTGGATAAATACATCTCCACCGTCACTCTCTAGACCGATGTCATTTGTAAACTTAGCCATCGCTACTTGAGCCAATGCCACACTTCTACCGTTGGTAAAACTACCGATAAGCGTACCTGAGCTATCTATCCTGATTCCGTCAAGGTCTCCACCTGCAAATCCATCTTGATTTCTTCCTGAGTTTGCAGATTCGCGGTCAAAGCTAGTTATACCGTCAAATTTGTTTGATGAACCAAAGTCTAATATAATCGTTTGATTTGGAGCAGAACCGTTATTTGCCGTATAGGTAATACTTGCCGGTGTGTAAGATGCTAACGATCCGTCAGAGTTAAAGATGATCTGCCCCTCTACCTCATTTGGTTTGACAAATCCACCTATCTCTCCCGGCTCAGGTACAGAGATCTTCATATCCCATTGAGATCCTGTTTTTGTACCGTTTGTATCATATACATATCCCTGTTTTCTAAACTCTATCCTAACAGTGTGTTTCGTACCGAGAGAGTCAAAGATATCGATACTTGCCGCATTGGTTGCCGCATTGATCGTTTGGGTTATTTTGATGCCGCTACTACCTGCACTAAGCTGTCCGGAAAATGACTTCATAGCTGTCTCAAAAAGTTCATTATTTTCAGTGGTAGCATCTTCGATACCTTTTACACGGATATTGAGATCAACTCCACCATTTGCGGCATTGACGCTATTTCTGATCTCAAATTTTCCTTTATCGTTTACGATGACTTCAGCAGTTGGCGATGTTTGTCTCGCAAAGTGTTGAAGGGCGGCTCTTAGATCCTCTGTTGTTCTAAACTTATACTCTCCGCTTGCTGCTGTTAGATCAACAGCCGTAGAGTTTGGTTCATATCTAAACTTTCTAACTGTCGTTCCACCGTCAAATGTAACCTCGACACCTTGTCCCTTTTTGATATTGAATGAATTCCCCTCCGCATCAAATAGCACATTAAAATCATCAACTTTTTCAGGATCTTTACCACCGGCTAATCCATCAGTACTATCAAGAGGTCTTATCGGAGACATTACTTTGATGTGATCTCCAGAGTTTAAGTTTGCTTTGAGACTGAGTTTGCTAGTCGGTTTTGCCGGCGTTGTTAAGCCCGGTGGGATCAAGATATCTCTGATCGGTGCGGTATTGTCGATCTTTCCTGTCTTCTTATCTCTAGTCCAGCCTTGAACGATCAAACCTTTGTTGTTGACAAAATTTCCGTTTGCATCGAAAAGAAAGTCGCCGTTTCGGGAATACTTATAAGTTCTTCCGCCATCTTCACTCAAAACAAAGAAGCCGTTACCCTGTATAGCGAGATCGGTATTTTTCCCCGTAGTTTGTACCGAACCTTGGGCAAACATTCTAGTGATCGAGTTTACCTGAGTTCCAAGACCAACTTGTTGCGGGTTTTTACCGCCTGAGCTATCTTGCGGAGCGGTAGCGATTTTACTCGTTTGGCTAAGCATATCAGAAAAGTTTGCTCTTGAGTACTTAAACCCTATCGTATTTACATTGGCGATATTGTTACCCTCAACATCCATAGCGATTTGGTGTGCTTGAAGCCCGGATACCCCAGACCAAAGAGATCTCATCATCGTTTCATCCTTTGTGTTGGTTTTAATGTTATGTAATTAATGTGAAGCAAGGAGTGTGCCCAAAAATAGGGCACTTAAATTATCTTAATTTATCTTTTCATATTTATCGCATTTTGTATCAGTTGATCACTAGTGGTGATACTTTTACTATTTGCGTCAAATGCTTTTTGCATTACAATCAGCTCAGTTAGTGCCGTTGTGATGCTTACATTGGACATCTCAACTTTATGGTTGAGGATAGACGCTATATCTGCATATGTGCCATCACTACTTGTATAAACTTTAGCTTTTCCACTGTTTGCACTCTCTTTAAAACGTGTGCCTCCTATCTTTTCAAGTCCTTGGTTATTATCAAAGTGAAATGAGACTATTTTTGCAATCGGTATTGTTTTGCCGTTATCAAAAGAGGCTAATATATTGCCTTTCGCATCAATATTGTAATCCAACAAAACACCTGCTTTGTTACCGTTCTTTTTTATATCTTTTTCACTTGCATTTGCTAAAGCGATAAGACCGTCATAGCCACTATTTTTTATATTTGGAGAGTATGGAGTTCCAAAGTTTAGTGTTATATTTGTGCCGTTATTATCGATAGATGTTAAAGTATTTGATATAAGAGCTCCATTTTCGTTAAATTGGATTTGTCCCTCTTTAGTACTAACAATATTTCCATTACTATCTTTGATAACAGCTTTCGCATCCCATATCGATCCAATTGATTTTTGTGGAATCTGCTTTTGAAATGTTATAGCAAGTAGATTTGTATTTCCTTTTGAGTCGTAAATTTCTGTTTGATACACATCCTTGTTTCTAATCTCTTCCATTTTATGTGTGATAGGCGATAACTCTTTTTTGATAGTCGGGTCAAGTGGACCTATCAAATGCACATTTTTGGTCGGTTCTGCATTGATAGTCAGAGTCTCAGGTATATGTATCGGCTTTTGATCTTTGACATCTACCACTTTTATAGTCATGTTTGGATTTGATTTGATAGCTCCGTTTTGGATATTTCCGGCATCGGTTCCTAAAACAAATGCACCGTTTTCATCGACTAAAAATCCTTTAGCGTCTCGATTGAAATTACCCGCTCTTGTGTAAAATCTATCTCCATTTTCATCTTGAAGACCGAAAAAGCCGTCCCCTTCTATAGCAAGGTCATATTTATTGGGTGAGTCTATTAGCGCTCCCCTATTGAAGTTGAGTGCACTGCCGCTTAGTACCGATCCAACGCCTCTATCGTTACTTACGGGATCCAAAAAGTTATCAGCGGCGATTTCGGAGTATATCGTGGAAAATTCGGCAGTCGTCGCACGAAATCCGGGTGTATTTACATTTGCGATATTGTCGGCGACGATATCGATGCCGATTTGGTGGGCTTTCATCCCCGCTACACCGTTATAAAATGATGAGTTCATCTCTATTTACCCCCATTTTTTGGATCATAGATCTCTGCTACATTTTCAAACGCTATGTAGCTTCCGTTAAGCTTGACAAAGGTCTTTTCATCTTCAAACTTAACCGACTCGATCTTGTATGAGCCAAATTTTCCCTCAAAATGTGCACCGTCAGGCGTCTCATACTTGGCTATGACTTTATATTTGCCCGCTTTGGCATTATCGCCGGTGCTTGTCGTTCCATCCCATTTTATCGTTTTGCTACCTTTCTCTCCCGGTTCTAACTCAAGTGTCTTGACAAGCCTGTTTTTCTCATCGTAGATATAGACTTCACCCTTTTTGATAGCATCTTCAAACTCCATTTGAAAGCTTGTAGGGGACGGTTTACCGTCTTTAGTCTGTTTTAACTCTATGTGATTGTCAAGCCGTGCCATCTTACCTATCGCCGCGACGGCGGAGAAGTTTTTGGTATTGGCGAAGCTTTTGGCGAGATTTTCGAGTGCCTTGTTTGTCTTTGTTTGAGCTTCAAGTGATGCAAGCTCGGAAGTTTGGCTAAGTATCTTATCGGTATCCATCGGACTTGTCGGATCTTGATACTGAAGCTGTGTGATGAGTAGCTTTAAAAAGTCATCTTTACCTAGTATCGACTTTGGATTGACGCTACTTGCATTGCCTAAAAAGCCCGCTACCGAGTTGGTTGCTTGATCTACCGCTGCCATCTTCGCTCCTTATACATAGTATGGTAGGATCACATCCACGCTTGGGTTGTTCTCCTCTTCATAATTTTCAAAATCCGCCTGATGTCGACTTCCTTTTTTGCCTTGTTGCTGTCCTTTGCTCTCATCGTTTTGTGAGAAGTTCATCTGAAGATCGCTAAATCCCATATTGACAAGCGAGTTTCTAAACTCTGCTTGGTTTTGCATAAAGATAGCCATCGAGTTTGGATTTGAAGTGATGTTTACATGCAGTGAGTTTCCTCTGTTGATGAGTGTTACATCCACTTCACCGAGGTTTTGTGGATTTAGTTGCATTTTTACCTTCATAAGAGGCGGTTTATAGCTCTCAACCTTCTCTTTAAACTCCATGGCAAATGTGTTGAGTGTCCTTTTGACCTCCGGCGCCTCTTTTGTCTTGACCGAGATATCACTTTTTATAGTAGTTGTAGAGCCTTTATCTTCATGTGTTATCTCATCGCTGTTGAGTGTTTCGAGCGATTTGTCCTCTTTTGTACTATCGCTTTTTTGTATAGGCTCTTTGGGCTCTAATGCGGCTCTATTTTGGACGCTATCTTTTTGATCGCTATTTTTGAGTAGCGTAGTGAGGGTGTTTTTGTGATTTTTATGGTGTTGTACGGAGTCAAATCCATCATCAGATAGGAGATTTTCACTATCCTTAGTACTAATGATTTGCTCTTTTTTGGATGATTGTTTGTGATGATCTATATCCAAAATATTTTCATTTGTGGAATTTGAGTTTAGATTTTGAGTATGTTTTTTACTTTGCTGAGGTATATCTTTTTTTAGTACTAGGTTTTCATTAGTACTAGGCTTTTGATTTTTTTCTGTATGATTACTGTTTAATATTTCATGCAAAATACTTTTAGGCGCTTTTATATCTTTTGTAACTACTTTTTTGTTTGATATTGTCTTTAAAATGAAAGGTTTGTTTGATTTTAGTTGCTCAGCCATCTGAAATATATCGGAGCTTGTTAGTTTATTTACTAACTTTTTGTCTTTTGGATCAAGAGCTAGTTTTTCACTAAAAAATTGGAAGTTTTTCACCTCTATGCCGTTATCTTTAGCAATCTTGAGAAGATCTTTGATGGTTTTCGCGTTTTTAAGTGCCGAGATGACAGCTTTATCTTTGAGTGCAAGCGCTAATGTTTTTGACTTAGTACTAAAGGTACTTAAATCCTCTCCGTTTTTTACCATAAGCGCTACTTTAAAT
Organism: Campylobacterales bacterium; assembly: GCA_027084135.1. GTDB lineage: Bacteria > Campylobacterota > Campylobacteria > Campylobacterales > QNZT01 > QNZU01. Next base: position 26,071 of record JALWLO010000076.1, read on the forward strand.
AGCTCCTCAAGCAAGGCAAATTCACCTTGACTTTCATCTAAATTCTGCTCTTTTAACTCACCGCCTGAAAAAAATGATACTTTTTTACCCATCTGCGGTAAACTACTCTCAAAATCAAGCAATTTTGAGAGTAAAAATGAATGATTTAAACTCTCCTCATCCTCATTGACAAGTTTTTCTATCAAAGAAGCAAAGAGATTTTCATCACCATTTTCTTGAGTATTTTTAACTAAACTTTTAGAAAATTTTATATCTTTATTTTCCGGGGCGGTTTGTAGTATCATACCGTTCATCAAAACTCCTTAGATTCGCATTTCTATAGGAGTTTGTAGCAACAACCGTGCCAAGTTATGGAGTTGTTTGTTTGCCTATATCAAGCCCATAAAGCAACCTACTGCTTTATAGGCTATTTTCACCCTCCTTTGTACCCTTTAGGTCAATCAAGCCGTTCATCACTCCCTCAAAACCGTTATAGATATTGAGAGTGCCGACTGTTTGGGTGATCTTCTCCAATGCTTCAAGCTCTTTAAGTCTTGCCAAAGCCGGATTGTCTTTCATCAGTTTAGCTGTATTAAGAAGTGAACGAGTTGCCGCTGTCTCCTCTCTTCGTCTGATGTTGTTGGCTTCGGCTCTCTTTGTCGCTTCGATCACTTGGTTAAAGATCTCACGCATATCACCCGGAAGGATTATATCTTTGATATAAACCCCTTTGACTTCTACGCCTACCTCTTTGCACACTTCATAGAGTTTTTGAAGTACGGCTTTTGAGAGTGTATGTTGTTGTTGCAAAATTTCATCGATTTTAAGCGCTCCGATATGCTCTCTTGCCGCAAATTGCAACTGTTTATAGAGATACTCTCTTGGATCATCGACTCTGTTAAGATATGCTGTGCCGTCTATAATTTGGTAGTGCATCGTTAGATTGCACCTCAAAGTCACTTTATCTGCTGAAAGCAGCTCTTGACCGCTAATCTCAAGCTCTTGAACACGCATATCGATCATCTTTACATCGATATCGAAAAAATCCGCATAATAGTAGTGCTTACCCGGCTCCAATATCTTGACAAACTCCTCATTTGCATAGAGGTATCCTTTGGCAAACTTCTCTATAACAATCTTTTTTACCCCGTTTAACGGAGGCAACTTTTCAAGATAATCTATATGTTTTTGGCTGACTTCATACTCCTTTTTGATATCTATCTTTTCGACTTCAAGAGTATATTCTTTAAAATAGAGCTTCAAGCCACCCGCTTCCAACAACTCCATAGGTTGTCCGTCTATCATAACATATGCCCTTTCGTGAGCCTCTAATTCAACGATATGAAAGTGCCGTTTGATCAGCTCAGGGTAAAGCTTGTAGAGTCGTTGCGCCCTCTCTCTGCCGATACCGTACGGTGTAAAAGGGATATACTCGATGCGATAATGTGTAAAAGGGAAAAATCCCTTATGTACCCCTGCATCCAAAACTTCTATCAACTTCTCATTTTTGTAAAGTAGTGCTTTTTCTGTCTCTTTTACTCTTATCATAAACATATTTTTCTCCTAGGTATGATCGCACTACGGAGCGTAGTGGAGTCGAAGTATCTGACGGAGTTTTACCGAAAGTTCTTATAATCCCTATGGATCTGAACCTTCGGCGCATCCGTTTTCAACATCGACTGCAAGACTATCGCCCTAGTAGTTGCGATCGGTTTCAATATCCAAAGATAAGCTCTTTGGGAGCTGGAAAAAAGCATCCAAAATGCTTTGCCTTACCATTAGGCGTCAATAGGGTAAAAACCTACGGTAGGATTCGAACCTACAAAGCCAACATTTCGTTCTACCTCTGAACTACATACCCTCACGGTATGGCAGGAGTCGAACCTGCGTCCTAAATGTTTGATGTGCATCCTCATACAGCGACCGCAGCGCAGACCTGCAAGCAGGCAGTCCCAACTACCTTTGCACGACATAAGTATAAGCTACTTTTTGGACATATAGTGTCCGATGAAATTTTTTATGATATTGGTTTGTATCTGAATAACATTCTCTCATTTATGTCAAATACTTCTTTACAAATGCCTCGGCATTCAAACACTCAATCTCCTTGGAGACAAAACGCTTGTCATTGGTTACGATTGCATTGCATCTGGTATTGAGCGCCAAGATGTACTGAATGGTATCTTCAAAGTCTTTATAGTCTGTATCGCTGCACATTAGTGCAATGGTCTCGGAGAGCTCTTTTTCTCCAAACGGGATAATGCTTACGGATGTTTTCAAAAACTCTATGGCATCTAAGGCTTTTTCTCTTGAGATATATTTTGCCGTAATGTAGTAGATATTTGTAGCCACATCACATGATGTGTATATCTTCATTTTGCGTTTCAATGCACCGATATAGGCTTGTGAACTCTCTTTAAAAGCCGTTCGTCTTTCATCAAAAATATCGTTAAAGATGTTGGCATCAAAAAAGACTCTCTTACTTCTCACGGTTTGCCTTTATCCACTGGATATCGACATGCTCGGGAAACATCCCTGTAAAGATACCCGATAGTTTTTCCGCTGCTTCCAGCTTCTTTTCCAGTTCGTAGTCCGCTACCTTTTCTTCTATGAGCTCTTGGATCACTTGGCTCTGTTTTTTATTCATCTTTTTTGCCAGATATTCTAAATCTTTGGCTATATGTTCGGGCATCGTAAAATTTTTTCTCACTGACATCGATACTCCTTTGATAATGTGTATTTGTTTATACACATTATACTATGCAACGCTTATGATGTCAACCCGATCTCTATGATTTGCCCCAAATCTCGAAATGGATGTGTTGGAGTCTAGCGGGGATGTTATATTGAATTTACATCATCGATATTTTTTATTATTGACGATATTAAGTGTTTCCATATGCAAAATCTTCTTTCCTACCACCCTCGCAGGCGATCAATCTCTGCTGTTCAAAGTCGGTGAATGCGTAACATCTCATTTGCACCCTTTTGGAACTCATAGTTTGTTTTGACAATTTCGGTTTCAAAACCCTTCTCTTCCAATATCTTTAAAACCGGTTCGAGATGTTTTGAAGTTTGGTTATTGAGGTCAAGAAGCGGAAATATCCTCACCTCGTTATTTGCCAGCCGTAAGTAAAAACATGCTCCGGTACTCTTCAAGATTTCTCCCCCACGGGACGACATTTTCCAATTTCACTTTATATCCTTAAAAATGATGTTTTTGTTTTCTCATGAATACTAACCCATCGTACATATCTTTGAATTCTTGCTATTTTGAGTACCCATTTTTCAACTTTTATAGCTATGACTATACCGCATCGGGCGATAATTCCGAAGTGAGCCGACACTTTTCGCACTTAAAGGCGATAGCATCGTCGATATTTTTACCCGCTATCAGCCACTCTCCATGACATAAGGGGCACTTTTGGTTTCTATCTTCATTTTTACTCCAGGTTCTGTTATTAAAGAGATGATAAAATGTGGGTTTGCGGGTCAATTTTTCTATCTCCTTGCAAAGCTTCAAACCCTCTTTATTTAGCGCCGAGTTTATATCTTTAAGCTCTTTTTGTGCAAAAGCTTCATATGAACCGCTACTTATCCAGAGGTGAAAAATACGACTGTATTCTCTATCCCAATAACGAATATCATCGAATATCTTATTTTCAGACCATGGGTTAAAGAGACGATATAAAGGGATGGGATTGTATGTGTCTTCACTAAGGATCGGGGAAGCCCAGCCGAAACGAAATAGTAAAAAAGAGGGATTTTGCGGTATAGAGTAGTGGGGATTGTCAGCATCTCTACCTTTTTGTTGATATATGATTCTTGTTCCGATTTTACTCTCTATCTCCTTTTTTGTCTCCCAGCCATATTTGTCGTGATACGCTTTTAAAAAAGCATCTTTTTCAAAGGTAAATACCGAAATCGTCAAGAGACCATTTTCTATACTTACAAGATTTTTATCCCGCACTATCTGCCCGGTAGCTTCTAAAAAATAGAGATATGTATATGCATCATGGATGATGTCAGTATTATGGTTTTGGATGATGATCTCGTAAGCATACATAATCAACCTTTTTTAAAGTATGATAGCAAAAATTGATAGCAACTCCATACAAACTACACACAAAAGATATACAATCCACCTGTAAACAAATTTACAAGGGAGAAATTTATGAAAAAGTTAATTGTTTTGTTGATGACGCTTCTCTTTGCGGTAGCGGGGAGTGCGGATATGTTGGAAACGAATGCGAAAGTGGACGGTTATGAGGTGAAGCTTTTTACCAAAAAGCCACTTGTTGTCGGTGAAAATGCCTTTTTTGTCAAGATCACAAAAGACTCAAATGCCGTAACGGATGCAAAAGTGAAGGCGAAGTTTTTTATGCCGGAGATGCCAGGTATGCCATATATGGAGACAAAGTCAAAAGGCAAACTCCAAAAGGACGGGACTTACAAACTAAACAACAACTTCTCGATGGGCGGAACTTGGCAGTACCGTCTAAAATTTAAGACAAAAGATGGGCAGGTACATAAGATAAAATCAAGCATCAATCTATGAAAAAAGTAGCTCTTTTACTATCTTTAGTACTAAGTGTGAGTGCGATGGATTTGGATACGATCCTCGCACTTGTCGAAGAAAATAGCCCGAGACTTCAAAACTATGAGCTCAAGATAGAGCAGCTAAGGGCAAAATCCAAAATAAGGTCTATCTTAAAAGATCCAACTCTTAGCTTCGGGATAAATGACATCAACACAAAGCGACCCTTTAAGAGAGACCTTGAAGCGATGCAGAGCCACTCCATCTCTATCTCACAAATCTTTCCTATAACGAATCGTTTAGAACTTGATAGTAAGTTAGTACTAAAGGGTGTAGATATAGCAAGATACCAAAAAGAGGAGCTAAAAAACATACTCTTGGCAAATGCCCTAAACTACTCCTATAAAGCGATACTCTTTAAGAAAAAGATAGCTCTACTAAAGAGATATATAAAGCTTCTAAAAAAAGAGAAGCGGTTAGTTGAGAGCTATTATGAAGTCTCAAAAGTTGGGGTTGAGAAGATTTTTGAGGTAGAGAGCAAGATAGAGCAAAAGAGGGTGGAGCTATCAAATCTAAACTACCTCAAAGAGCAGGTAATCTTAGAGCTAGAGAAGCTGACATTTGCCCATATCGACTCGGTAAACGGCAGGCTAAAGAGGGTAGTACCGACTCTTGATATCAAGAGTATTGTATCTTCTCATCCGCTTATCTTAGTACTAAATGAGAAGTTAAAGAAAAATGAGCTCTCCATAAAAGTCCAACAGGCAGATATGAAACCCGATATAAAGGTGGCTGTTGGCTACTTTCAAAGAGATGATTTTGATGATTATACTTCACTAAACTTTTCGATGCTGATAAAGAGGACAAAGAGGCAAAAACTCTCTATCAAGATGCTAAGGCTTGAAAGCACGGCTATCAAAAATGAGATCAAAGAGCAAAAAGAGGCTATCGTCCAGGATATAAAAGCACTTCTGAGACTCTTAGAGAGTAGCGATAGTCAGATAAGAAGGATAGAGCATAAACTACTGCCGTTAAATAAAAAGCAGATTTTAGCTCTAAAGGCTCAGTTAAAAAGTTCAGACAAAAACTCTCTAAAGCTCTACACACTTTTAGAAAGAGGCTATGAGTTAAAGTTACTAAGCATTGATAAGATGATGCGATTTTTTGAAGGCTACTCAAAATTATCCTACTATCGAGGTGAGAGATGAGGTATTTTATATTGATATTAACGGCAGTGGTACTAAACGCTAAGATCATAGACGCAAAACAGCTCTTTAATAAAAAGGTGATAGAGGTACAGGAGCAAAACATCTCCATCACAAAAAGCTACTATGCCAAGATAACTCCAGATAGCACCAAAGTAAAAACCCTCTCTCTACTCTTTAGCGGATATGTCGAAAAGCTCTACGCCGATAAGCCCTTTATGGAGATAAAAAAGGGAGACAAGCTCTTTGATATCTACTCAGATGAGGTCTATAAACTCCTTCAAGAGCAGAGGATATCACCCGTTTCAAAACGGCTGATCGCCAAAAGATTTGAGGCTTTGCATATCGACCAAAGTGAGCTACAAAAAAGCAGAGCCGTGACCGTTTATTCGCCGTATAGCGGTGTCGTTACCAAGAAACGGATATTTGAGGGGGATTATGTACAAAAGGGCAAGATGCTCTATGAGATAGTAGATCTAAGCCAAGTTTGGGCGATAGCAAAGGTTTATCAGAGCGATTTAACATTTATAAAAGAGGGGATGGAAGCAAGGATAGAGGTGGATGGAGTCGGTAGTTTTAAAACCAAAGTTAAGCAGATATATCCGCAAGTCGATAACCGAAAAAAGACGATAGATATCAAGTTAGTACTAAACAATCCCAACTTAAAACTATATCCAAATATGTTTGCCAAAGCCTACATCAAAACCAAAACCAAAAGAGCTTTAGTACTACCCAAAACTGCGGTACTAACCAAAGGCAAAAAGCATTTTGTCTTTTTGGATAGGGGTGAGAATTATGAGCCAAAAGAGGTGGAGGCTGTGAGGATAGATGCGAGGCGTTATGAGATAAAAAGCGGACTGAAAAAGGGTGAGAGGGTAATTGATAAGGTGATGTTTATGCTTGATAGTGATGCTATCACCAACTCTTTGTACGATAGTGATGATGAGGATTGGTGATGGTAGAGAGGATTATCGATCTTAGTATCAAGCACCGCTTTTTAGTACTAATTACCCTTTTTATAACACTTATCGCTTCGATCTATGCTATCAAAAAAACCTCTCTTGACGCACTGCCCGATCTCTCACCGGCACAAGTGATCATACAGATCAAGTGGGAAGGGCAATCCCCGAAACTCATAGAGGATCAGATCAGCTATCCTCTGGTCTCAAATCTTCTCTCACTGCCGGATATCTCAACCGTTAGAGCGATGAGTAGCTTTGAAAACGGGCTTATATATGTGATATTTAAAGACGGTACCGACCTCTACAAAGCAAGAGACAGGATACTTGAAAAGCTCTCGGAACTTGCGCCGACTTTTCCAAAGAGTGCCAAAGTGACGATGGGACCCGATGCTACCGGTGTGGGATGGGCGTATGAGTATGCTTTGAAGTCTGATACAAAAAGTTTGGATGAGCTAAGAGACCTACAAGAGTACTACTACAAATATGCCCTGCTTGGAGTGGACGGTGTGAGTGAAGTGGCGACTATCGGGGGATTTTCCAAACAGTTTGAGATAACTTTGGATCAAGATAAGATGGCACAGTACGGCGTGTCGTTGGGTCAGGTCAAAAAGGCGATCCAGAGGTCAAACAACGATAGCGGAGGACGGATGATACTCGAAAACGGCTTTGAGCATATCATCACCGCAAAGGGATATCAAAAAGCTCTTAGTGATGTGGAAAATATCACGATAAAGAGTGACGGATACAATATCATCAAACTCAGTGATATTGCAGATCTTACCTATTCACCAAAGAGTAGAAGAGGCGTGGCTGACCTAGACGGTGAGGGAGAGGTGGTCGGCGGTATCGTCGTGGTTCGTTTCGGTGAAAATCCCTACAAAGTGATCAAAGCGGTCAAAGAGAAGCTCAAAAGCCTTAAAGTGGATGGGGTAGAGGTGGCTGAAACATATGATAGAAGCTCTTTGATCGACAAGGCGATAGATACGCTAAAACATACCCTTTTGGAGGAGTCGATCATCGTCTTAGTTGTTACGGCTCTCTTTCTCTTTCACATAAGAAGCTCTCTTATCATGCTTATCACCCTGCCGATAACGGTGATGATAACATTTTTGTTGATGTATATTTTTGGTATCGGCTCAAACATCATGAGTCTCGGCGGTATCGCTATCGCTATCGGTGCGATGGTGGATGCGACGATCGTGATGGTGGAGAATGCGCACAAATATCTAAACAGATTGCAACGAGAGGGTAGAGAGATAAGCGATAAGATGCGTTTTGAGGCGATCATTAAGAGTGCCAAACTTGTCGGCAGACCGATATTTTTCGCTTTGGTACTGGTGGTGGTCTCATTTTTACCGATCTTTGCACTTGCAGGACAGGAGGGTAAGCTCTTTACTCCACTTGCATTTACAAAGACATTTGCGATGGTAACGGGAGCACTGCTCTCTATCACCTTAGTACCGATATTGATGATCTACTTTATCAAAGGCAATATTCCCCAAGAGGAGAAAAACCCGATAAACCGCCTCTTTCAAGCTATCTACACACCTATTTTAATGCTATCACTAAAGTTTAGATACCTTATTTTTATCGGAGTAATTGGCTTTGTACTTTTTGGCTACTACCTCTACCAAAAGCAAAATTGGGAATTTATGCCGATGATGAATGAGCAGACCTTTATGTATATGCCGGTAACACCCTATGGGATAGGGGCTGATTTCTCAAAAGAGCTTTTGCAAAAGAGCGATAGGGTGCTTAAGAGCTTTCCGGAGGTTAAGAGCGTGTTTGGTAAGGCGGGAAGGGCAGATACCGCTACCGATCCCGCACCTTTGGCGATGATAGAGACTATCGTTACATTTAAGCCAAAGAGCAAGTGGCGAAAGGGGATGGACTATAAAAAGCTGATGGATGAGATGGATAAAAAACTCCAAATCCCCGGACTCATCAACTCTTGGACCTATCCCATACGAGGCAGGATAGATATGCTACTTACCGGTATCAGAACACCTCTGGGTATCAAGCTTTACGGAAGCGATCACGATCTCTTGGCGGATAAGGCTTTGGAGATAGAGAAAAAGCTCCAAGAGCTAAATGCTACCCTATCAGTTTCATCGGATAAGATAAATAGCGGTTACTACCTAAATATCGATATCGATGAGGAGAAACTAGCAAAGTATGGCATAACAAAGCAAAAGATACTAGATACTATCTCATACGGAGTTGCCGGAGCGAGGGTTTCGACCCTCTACAAAGATATCAAGCGATACCCAGTCATCTTACGATACGACTCAACACAAAGAGGGGATATAACCGCTTTAAAAGAGTTGAGGGTTGATACACCGTTTGGATTTTTCCCGCTAAGAGAGTTTGCGGATATTTCGTACGATGAGGGGGCGAGTGTGATAAAGAGTGAAAAGGGACTTGGAGTAAACTTCATCTACATCACACCCAAAAACGGCGTAACCCCATCAGAGTATAAGAAAAGGGCGGAGGAGAAGCTAAAAGAGATCAAGCTTCCGGAGGGCTACTACTATGAGTGGGCGGGGCAGAGTGAGTACTTAGAGAGTGCGATGGAGAGATTGAAGGTGATTATCCCGTTAGTACTAATCGTGCTATTTGTTTTGATCTATTTGGCGTTTCATAACCTCTTTTACGCCACCATCATCTTTTTGACGCTTCCTATCGCACTTGTCGGTGGGATATACTTCATCGAGTATCTGCATATCAACCTAAGTGTAGCAGTAGTTGTGGGGTTTATCGCACTTCTTGGTGTGGCGGCGGAGACCTCTATCGTGATGCTTTTGTACCTTGATGAGGCGTACAAGGAGAGAAAAAAAGAGGAGAGTTTAACAGATATCGTCAAAAGGGGAGCGGTACTTAGGCTCAGACCGAAACTCATGACGGTATTTGCGATACTTGGAGGGTTAGTACCGATACTTTTTATAAGCGGTGTCGGAAATGAGGTGATGAGAGCGATAGCCGTACCGATGATAGGCGGTATGGTAAGCTCGGCGTTATTGACACTTATCGTGATACCGGCACTCTTTTACCACTTTAAGAGAAACAGGGTTTAGAAGCTGTTAATAAGATTTTATTATAATTTGATAGAAAGAAGATTGGAGGAGGGACGATGGACTATATGTTTAAAAATGGATTTTTGCCAACTGATGCACCGCTCTTTATGGATGAGGTGACGGTAGTGGTGGCGGTACTGCCGCTTCTTGTGGCATTTGCCATATCACAAGCCAAAAAGGGAAAGATGGAGCTTCATAAAAAGCTACAACTCTTGATATTTGTTGCCGGACTTTTGATGGTTGGGTATTTTGAGTATGGAGTTAGAGTGATGGGAAATTTCGCAGAGGTGTTAAAGCAGAGCCACCTAAACCAAAAGTTTCTCTATATCTTTTTAGCGTTTCATATATTGGTAGCGACGATAACGACCATCATGTGGAGTTTCACCGTTTTTCACGGGCTGATAAAGCATAAAAAGTTACCTACAAGTGAGTTTAGGTACACGCATATAAGATATGCAAAGCCTACATTTTTAGGGATAACACTTACTTCTGTAACGGGGGTGCTGTTGTATCTCTTTATCTATATTTTCTAAGAGGGGGAGTTATGTACGAATATAAGGTCTTAAATGTCAAATGCGAAGGGTGTGCCAGAACACTTAAAGAGAAGCTTTACAATGAGTTTGGAGAAGTTGAGGTGGATCTTAGTGTGATGCCAAGAGTCATCACTTTGAAAAAAGAGCCGGATACCGAGAAACTAAGAGTCAGACTCAAAGAGCTTGGTTATCCTATGGTGGATGAGGAGATGGGATTTGTCGAAGATGTGGGAGCAAAAGCAAAAAGCTTTGTATCGTGTGCCATAGGAAAGGGCAAAAACTTTGTCGAAAAAGAGTAGATATGAAAATACTTTTGCTAGAAGATGATGCCATACTCGCAGAACTTATCAGCGAATACCTCCAAAAGCTAGGACATGAAGTAGAGAGCTTTTATGACGGAGAGTCGGCACTTAAGAACATAGAGAAAAGTAGCTACGATCTGCTTTTGTTGGATCTCGGTGTGCCCTATATGGACGGCTTTGAGCTACTCTCGTATCTAAAAGAGAGCCGTATCACCACCCCATCTATCTTTATCACTTCACTAAGCGGGGCGAAAGATTTTGAGAAGGCGTACAAGATAGGGTGCGATGACTACATCAAAAAACCGTTTGATCTCAAAGAGCTTGAAGTTCGCATCAAAAAACTAAGCAAAGAGCATAACTTGGTACTAAACGATACTGTGGTAACTGACGGACTCTTTTATGATGAAGAGAGCAAAGTGCTATATAGCGACAAAACAAGAGAACAACTACCCAAAAAAGAGGCTTTAGTACTAGAATATCTGCTAAAACATAGAGGCAGGGTAATATCTATAAAAGAGTTAGCGGCAAATATCTGGAGCTACGAAGAGACTCCCTCCAGCTCAACGGTACGAACCTATATCAAAAACCTACGGAAACTGCTGCCAGAAGGTGCCATCACAACCCTCAAAGGGATAGGATATAAATTTGAGGAGTGAGGAGAGAGGGGCACTTGTAAGGTTTGTGCTATTTTACTTTGGCTCTACATTTATTTTGCTGTCGATGATATTTGTGCTAATCTATAAATTTGAAACAAAGAGTATCGAGGAGCTAACCAAGGCAAATATGAAAAACTTTAGCTTCACACTCTCTTCAAAGATCATAAACGCCCAGATGCAAGGGCAAAATCTTGACTTTCACTCTCTTAGTACTAATATATACAAATTTGCCCTATATGGCAAAGAGGGCAAAAAAGTCTTTGGAGATGAGACAAATGAAAAGGGTTTTACGCTCGAAGATAGAAGTCCGTTGGGACATCTTGGTATCTGGAAGATAGTTGTAGAGGATGATACATTTAGTACTAAACTTAGTGGGTTAGCAAAGAGGCTGTTTCTCGGCTTTTTTCTCTCATATCTGCTCATAACAGTGGTGGGATATTACCTCATCAAACTCTTTATGCGACCGATAAGAGAAGCAAGAGAGAGGATAGATAACTTCATCAAAGATACCACCCATGAGCTAAATACACCCATCACCGCCATCATGATGTGTGCCAACAAAGAGAGTCTCAAAGATGAAAAAAATATCGATAGGCTCTACCTTAGTACTAAACGGGTGAGCGAGTTGTATAAAGACTTAACTTACCTCTTTTTGGAAGATAGAGAGCATAAAAAGATAGAGAAGTTTCGTGCAAAAGATGAGATAGAGGGGCTGATGGGATACTTTGAGCTTTTAGCAAAAAAGAGGGAGATAACCATCAAAAAGAGCTTAGATGATAGTCAAGTGAGGATGGATAGAGAGGATTTTAAACGGCTTGTCTCAAACCTACTCTCAAATGCCGTAAAGTACAACAAACAGCGAGGCGAGATAGAGATATCGTTGCAAAAGGGCACACTAAAGGTAAGAGATACGGGGATAGGGTTTGATGAGAAGGAGAGCTCACAACTCTTTAAACGCTACTACCGTGCCACCTCTCAAAGCGGAGGATTCGGCATGGGACTTAGCATCGTGCAAAAGATATGCGATGAGTATGGGTTTGAGATAAGCGTCAAGTCAAAAAGGGGCGAGGGGAGTGAGTTTGTTGTTGATTTTAGATAGTTTGAACGAAATCACTATGCTCTACTATCTTCGATCCAATAGTACGGTTTTCTTCTCTGGTGTGCAACGGATAGTATAACAATCATATCCGCATCTACGGTATAGAAAACGGAGTATGGAAATCTGTGCAAAAGCGCTCTTCTGATATGATTATCAACTTTAGGATATAGTTTTGGTGATGAAACTATCGTATCAATAACTTTTTGACATCTTTTTTGAAATTTTCACCAAGATTTGCTTGCTGTAAATTATAATACTCTTGCCCATCCTCTATCTCACGAGCCGCTAACTCTAATATCTTGAGTTTCATTTTCCAAAAACTTGCTCATATGAGAGAGTTTTTGCTTTTCCCTCTTTATATGATTTGAGTCGTTTTTTACTCTCTTCGATCCAAATTTTATCGATCTCTTCATCCGGTTTATTCAAGCTTTGCACTAGATTTTCGATGATGATATATCTCTCTTGCGGAGTTAAATGTAAAGCCTCTTCGATAATCTCAGGTAAGCGCATGTTAATCCCTTTGATACTTTTTTCAAATTATATCAAATTATATCAATGTAGACGATTAATAACGAGTTTGTTGTTGATTTTGGGTAAAATGTGATTTTTTAAAAGGAAAAGTATGAACCCACACTTTGAAATCAAAGACAAAGAAGTCATCTATGATATTTTGGACAATACCGAATACGGAACTTTAGCACTTTGTGTTGATAACAAACCTTACGCAGTGCCGGTAAACTTTGTACGCATCGACGATGCCCTATTTTTTCACGGTGCGGTGAAAAACAGAAAGATGAAAATGTTAGAACAAAATCCTACCGTCTCTTTTTCGGTTGTGGAAAACTATGCACTCATCGACTCTGACTTTTCAAGTACGGATGGGTTAGCTTGTCCGGCGACGCAGTTTTTCAAGTCGGTTAGCATCGACGGTGTAGCTTCGGTGGTAGAGGGGCGCGACGAGAAAGCAAAAGTCCTTGAGGCATTGATGCAAAAGCTCCAACCCAAAGGCGGCTACAGACCCTTTAACGATGAGGTCTATGATGCCCCTATCAAAACCACAGCAGTTGTCAAGATAGAGATACAGCATATCAGCTGTAAGTTCAAGTTTGGTCAGCATCTAAATGCGGAGCGATTTGAGATGATTATCAATCATTTGCAAGAACGAGGTACTAAAAGAGACTTGGAGACGATCAAGCTTATGAGAGAGCAAAGAGCAGTTTTATGAAAATCCAAAAGATGCTCTTTAAATTTTTGTATCCTTTCACAAAAATTAGAATTTTTTCAAAAATTAAGCTATAATCCCCCAAATTTTATAAGTTAGGAAGTTTACAAAAATGCAAGAGATACGAAATATAGCGGTTATCGCCCATGTCGATCATGGGAAAACAACTTTGGTGGATGAGCTTTTGAAGCAGTCAGGTACCTTTGATGAGCATAAAGAGATAGATGAGCGGGTGATGGATAGCAACGATATCGAGAAGGAGAGGGGTATCACCATACTCTCTAAAAATACCGCTATCACCTATAAAGACCATAAGATCAATATCATCGATACTCCAGGGCATGCCGATTTTGGCGGTGAGGTTGAGCGGGTGTTGAAGATGGTGGACGGTGTGCTTTTGCTTGTAGATGCACAAGAGGGTGTGATGCCTCAGACTAAGTTTGTGGTAAAGAAGGCTTTAGAGCTTGGCATCCGCCCTATCGTCGTGATCAACAAGATAGACAAACCTGCGGCAGAGCCGGATCGGGTGGTGGATGAAATATTTGATCTATTTGACGCACTCGGGGCGGATGAGGAGCAGCTTGACTTTCCGGTGGTTTATGCGGCGGCAAAGAACGGTTATGCCAAGCACAACCTTGAAGACCCGGATGAAAATATCCTCCCCGTGCTTGATAGCATTATAGAGCATGTGCCGCCAAGTAGCGGAAGTGTGGATAATCCGCTTCAACTTCAGGTATTTACGCTGGATTATGATAACTTTGTCGGGAAGATCGGTATCGCGCGTATCTTTAACGGCAGAGTGAAAAAGAATGAGAGCGTTACGCTTGTAAAAGCTGACGGCGAGAAGATAAACGGTCGTATCTCGAAGCTCATCGGATTTCACGGGCTTGATAGGATGGATATCGATGAGGCTGTATGCGGGGATATCGTGGGAATTGCCGGATTTGAGACGCTTGATGTGGGCGATACCGTAGCTGATTCGGCAAATCCGGTAGGACTTGATCCTCTGCATATCGAGGAGCCGACACTTTCAGTCGTGATGAGTGTAAACGACTCTCCGCTTGCGGGAACTGAGGGGAAATTTGTCACTTCCAACAAGATAGCCGAGAGGCTTGAGCAGGAGATGCAGACAAATATCGCTATGAAGTTTGAGAGTACCGGTGAGGGTAGCTTTAAGGTATCCGGTCGTGGAGAGCTTCAGATAACTATACTTGCGGAAAATATGAGAAGAGAGGGGTTTGAGTTCTCTCTTGGTCGTCCTGAAGTGATCATCAAAGAGGAGAACGGCGTAAAGATGGAGCCGTATGAGCATCTCGTAGTCGATGTACCCGATGAGCATAGCGGAGTGGTGATAGAGAAACTTGGAAAGCGAAAAGGCGAGATGAAGAGCATGACCTCGACGGGAGACGGACAGACGAGGATAGAGTTTGAGATACCAGCAAGAGGATTGATAGGCTTTAGAAGTCAGTTCTTGACCGACACAAAGGGTGAGGGGGTGATGAATCACTCATTTTTGGAGTATAGACCTTTGACAAGCGGTGTAGAGAGTAGGATGAACGGGGCGTTGGTATCGATGGAGAATGGCGAGGCGCTCGGGTATTCGATATTTAACCTTCAAGATCGGGGTGTGATGTTTATCAAGCCGCAAGATAAGGTCTATGTGGGGATGATAGTGGGAGAGCATAGCAGAAGCAATGACCTTGATGTAAACCCGATCAAAGGCAAGCACCTCTCAAATGTCCGAAGTAGCGGTGCCGATGAAGCTATCAAGTTAGTACCGCCCAGAATCCCTACACTTGAAAGCGCGTTGGAGTGGATAGAGGAGGATGAGCTTGTTGAGGTAACGCCCAAAAGCATCCGTATCCGCAAAAAGTACCTTGATCCGACCGTTAGAAAACGAATGGCAAAAAAGAGTAAAGGATAAAATATGGGCACCTATAATTATAAGAGGTGCCCATACGGGAAAATTGTTAAAACTACTACGATACTTACCGATGATTTTGGCTATATTGAGAAGATTTAAGAGGTAGTACTAAACTCTATTTGTCCAATAGTTGGGTTTACGATGCAAATTGGCAATAGCCACTATTAAAATCATATCTTTTCTATTTTGATAAATTACAGCGTAAGGGAAGGTTTTAACCAAACAGCGTCGTGTATTTGTTGAGATATGAGCCCAAGCTGACGGGTAAGATTTTATAAGTTCTATTGCATTATAAACTTCTTGAACAAATCGATATCCCAAACCGGCTTGCTGATATTCATAATATTCAAAAGCTTCATCTAGTTCTTGCTGAGCCGGTTCTAAAAATTGGGCTTTTGTCATTGGTAATATCTAATCTTTTCTATATTTTGAAAATACTGTCTTTTCATCCACTATAGAAATTTCACCGTTTTCATAGGCTTTAATTCTGCTTTCAGCTTCATTAGCCCATATCTCTTCTATGGTTTTATTTGGTTGATTGAGGGAAATTAAGATTTTTTCTATCAACTGAAGTTTTTCTAAGGGTTTTAGAGGAGATATTTCTGCAAGTATTTGCTCAATAGCTAACATACTTTGCTCCTTGATTTTGATTTAGGTTAATTATATCATAAAACATCATCCCAAACTTAGTACTAACAAAATGTGGTACTAAACATAGTAAACTCTCATAGAGCAGTGATAAAATGGCAGGAAAAGCGAAGGGATTAAAAATTATTTAAAAATATTTTGATATTATTCAACTAATGAACTAATACTACCCAAAGGAGGCTGAGATGGACAATTTTATCTACCGTCACTACAAGTATCAGCCTCTTTATCTATAAAGAGCTTCTAAGACGCCTGTTTTCTTTCTTTAGTTGAGAAGTAGTTTCTCCGTTTTGTTATTTGTTAAGGATTTTCTATGTCGAGTGTTAAAAAAGTTTTAGAACTCTCTATCCCTGTTGTTATAAATCTACTGCTTGTCACAATGATAGGTTTTACCGATCTATATGTAGTCTCAAAGTTCGGTGATGATGCGGTTAGTGGTGTAGGTATAGTACTAAATATTTGGGAGATACTCCAAGCACTTACCATCGCTCTCTCTTCAGGTGCATCCGTGCTTTTGACTCGTTATGTCGGTAAA
The DNA here is from genome assembly GCA_027084135.1 of Campylobacterales bacterium. Lineage (GTDB taxonomy): Bacteria > Campylobacterota > Campylobacteria > Campylobacterales > QNZT01 > QNZU01. The sequence continues at coordinate 42,747 of JALWLO010000076.1, forward strand.
AAGAGTTACAAAAAAGGCTCATTGGTTATCTCAACACTGCTTATCACGGGGCTTGTTTCGACTCTCTTTGTGATTGCTATTTTTGCTGTACTGCCCTCTATGGTTCTCTCTTTTATGGGTGCGGGTAGTGAGGTAAGAAGCTACGCCGTTGAGTATGGATATATCCTTTTGCTTGATATACCTTTTATCGTGATCAATGTCGTGATAGATAGTGCACTCCATAGTTACAGCAATAGCAAACTTCCTATGTATCTATCGGCAGTCGCGGCAGTGATAAATATCATCCTTGACTTTGGATTGGGATTTGGTATGTGGGGATTGCCTAAGATGGGGGTGTTTGGGGTAGCGTTATCGACGGTTATCAGCTTCGGGATCATTGCGATGATACATCTTTACATATTTTTTGGCTCAAAGATGCCATATCCTCCGGCATTTCGCTTTAGTTACAGTATCTTAAAACGAGCGTTGAAAGTATCGCTACCGGAGGTCGGTTCACGACTTGTAAATAGAGTCTCAAACCTCATTTTTTCGACGGCGGTCATCTCATTGGGGAGTAGTTATTATGCTGCATTTACCATCGCCATGAAGTTGATGGCATTTGGTTACATGCCGTTGATCGCCTTTGCCGAAAGCGGTGCTATACTTCTAGGACAAGCGATAGGTGCAAAGCGGTATGATGAGGGTAAAAGGTATGTGGATATCGTTGCGATGATCAACCTGCTTATCATGGTGTTTATCGTAACACTATTTGTTATATTTGCAGGTGATATAGCGGCGATGTTTAGTACTAACGCCCTAACTCAGAAACTAACGGTTTTGTCGATAGTAGTCCTTGCGGTTACACTTTTTTCAATGGCTATCGATATGACTTACACCTTTGCCCTAAACGGGGCGGGGTTGTCAAAGAGAACATTTAAGATAAATATCATTACGCTTTGGTTGCTTCGTATCATACCATCGCTTGTAGCGATATATTTCTTGCGATCTTATGAGTTAGTACTAATGGCATATTTGTTGCAAATATCAATAACTGCTTACTTGATGTACAGAGAGTTTAGAAAAGGAGAGTGGAGGTTTGTGAAAGTGTAACTTTTGTGGTAAAATATGTGATCTCGAAAATCAAGCTAAAGGAAAAGTATTGATGACAGAAGCATTAAGATATTTGATCATCCCAACTTTTTTATCGACTCAGTTATTTGGAGCGACTCCGACCAACGATGCTATAGAGTACCTAAATCAACTCAGAGAAAAAGCGGGGCTTATTAAACTCCAATATGATGATGAGCTAAGCAAAATGGCGACAAGCCACTCTAAGTATCAAGTGAGTGAAAATATATTTTCTCACTATGAGAGCAACAAAAACAACCCGTACTATACAGGACATAGTTGGGAAGATAGAGCCTCTTATATAGGGTATCCATACAGCTCTATCGGAGAAAATATAAGTTGGGGAAATATTTCGGATAAGGACTCAATCGACGGACTCTTTACAGCTATCTATCACCGTTTAAATTTTTTGACATTTAAAATGGATAGAGTAGGCTACGGCTATGATACGATGAGTGACGGAAGAAGGATCTATACTTACGATATGGCTGCAAAAAGACCTACAACCGTGGAAGAGGTAGAAAATAAAAACCCAAGTTTTGTTTTGTGGCCACCCAAAGATTTCCAAGAGGCACAACCTGCATTTTTTAACAACGAATCCCCTACTCCTCTTTATGAAGAGTGTGCTCCAGGCGGAAGTTCGGGCAATCCGATAAGTATAAAGTTCAATCTCGCTAAAAGCGGGGAGATAGTGTATGACTCCTTTGAGTTTAGGGATAGTAACGGAAACCCTTTAGAGATAAAAATGCTAGATCACGGTCTCCATGCGAAAGAGTTTGCATTTTTCCCTATAAAAAGACTTGATTGGGATACTACTTATAGTGCCCTCTTTAAGTATAAAGAGGATGGAGAGCCAAAAGAGTTAAGCTGGAGCTTTAAGACCAAAAAGACTCCTTATGCGCTCTTAGTACTAAGTGCTACCGATAAGGTTTATAAGGTAGCAAGAGGTGCAACATATACGCTCTATATCCCTCCAAAAAGCTGTCAAGAGCCTGCAGATGGTAGCATCTCTTATGATCCTACAAAGATAGAAGTGCTCAATGATGAGTCAAAATCTGATAGAGATATACATGATATAAAGGTTATAGGTAGAGTAGGTAACAGCTTTAGTACTAACATTGATGACAAAACATATAGCTTTGAGATATTTACAAATGAAGTAAAAACACTTACCTTTAGCGACATCACAGCAACCTCCGTGACACTGCACTGGGAGCATGAAAATGGACCAAACGATACCGGCTATAAGATATTTAGAAACGGTAAACTTATATATACTGCTTCAAAAGATGAGAGAGAGTACACCGATAGCGGCTTAGACCCAAATACTACATATAAGTATACTGTAAAAGTTACGGATGATAGGGTGCAGAGTTATGCTAGAGGAGAGTTTGGAAACATCAACTTAACGCCTGACTATAAGATACCTGACGATGCATACTTTATAGATATCAGAAACGCTTGGGAGAGAGAGGTATATGGCGGATATCCAAAGGGTAGCAAATTAGTTACCTATGAGTTTAGAGAGAGACATGCGGCAGATGAACCTGAAGATAGATCCAAAAGACGCCTAAATCCAAACTTTATAAAAGAGATCGAAGAGTTGGTCAACGGTAACAAAGATGCTCATATCATCCTCATCTGTGCTACGGGAGGAAGAACGGGTGAGTATGGTGACTTCTCTAAGGATAGCGCTGCTAAGCTACTTTCACTAAACGGGTTTAGCTATGTAGAGCATATCATGGGAGGTATCTTTGGTGAAAACGGTTGGTTAGAAAACGACCTTCCTTGGATAAAATTATAATTTTTTTCTATAATTATAATATAGCCGTTTAAATACATTTTTATAAAATAATGTTATAATACTCCAAAAAAGGAGGCGGCTATGAAAAGAGCACTCTTGGTACTAATGCTATTGTCGTTAAATCTGTTCGGTTATCAAAAGTGGGTTGCGGTCGTTACAAATGATGTAGCATATAGTGATCAAAAGGTGATATCTACCATCTATCTCGATGAGTTTAAGGATCAGATAAAAGAGAATTTACGAAAAAATCACTACATATCGCAGATAAAGTATATGAGCGGTAGATGGGTGGGCATCGTCTCCTATCCAAAAGGGGCAAAAAAGAGACAGGTAGTGACTTTTTCTAAGCGGCTAAGTCCATTTTTTAAGAGTGTCAAGCAGAAGATAAAAGCGGGATATGAACTAAAAGATCTAGAGTATGGCAACGGCAGGTGGGTAGGTATCTTTGATAAAAGCAGTAGCAAAAAGGAGCAAGAGCTCTTTAACAGAAGCAAGTGGAAAAATATCGCTAACGTTATAAAGGATGAGTGGAGGAGAGGATTTGGTTTGGTTGATATACAAAGGGGAGCGTCAAAATGGGTAGCACTATTTACCAAACCAAGCTACAAAGATCAAGAGCTCTACACCAGAGATGAGTATGCCGAAATCATCGATAAGATCGTAGAAGCCTCTAAGAGAGGGTATCTGCTGACAAAGCTTGAGTACGGACTTGGCGACTGGATAGCGGTACTAAGCAAAAAGGCTCCCTATAAAAGCGTGCAGATCATCAAAGCCGATAGTATAGAGAGGTTTATAGAGATGCTTGAGAGATACAAGAGAAAAGGACTCTATGTCGTTGATCTTGCGATAGGGTTTTGAGATAACGACGAAAAATACTATAAAAAGATTCCTTTTCTAACGCCTTTGACACTTTATTGTCATAGTAAATATATGATTTTTCATAAAGTAATCGAAGGTAGTTTCAAATCCCATAGGGAGTTAGTACTAAACCCCGTAAGCTTCTGGGTTCTTCTCTTTACCCATTTGTTTCAAATCCCATAGGGAGTTAGTACTAAACGTAGCCACTATCTCTACTCCTAACTCTTTAGCTCTCTGTTTCAAATCCCATAGGGAGTTAGTACTAAACGCTTCCTAAACTACCTCCAATACTTTTAAACACACGTTTCAAATCCCATAGGGAGTTAGTACTAAACAAACTCGTTGGGCTTCAAGCACAAGCACCAAATGTTTCAAATCCCATAGGGAGTTAGTACTAAACTGCGTCCATTGCATTATTTCCGTCGGCACTTGCTAGTTTCAAATCCCATAGGGAGTTAGTACTAAACCCTTGCTCTACTGTTGCGCCCTCTATTTTTGTTTGTTTCAAATCCCATAGGGAGTTAGTACTAAACATACTTTAAATGTATCAGCCATCGCTACAACCTCTTGTTTCAAATCCCATAGGGAGTTAGTACTAAACGGTAAGCGTCCTTTTTGAA
>JALWLO010000077.1 GCA_027084135.1 Campylobacterales bacterium
CAAGAAAGGTCAAGGTAGTACCCAGAATAATAGAGATTCAGCCGGTAGAAGACTCGGTGTTAAAAAATTTGGCGGTGAGTTTGTAAGAGCTGGAAATATCATCATCAGACAAAGAGGTACAAAAGTTCACCCGGGTGACAATGTCGGTATCGGCAAAGATCATACGATCTATGCGTTGGTTGACGGACATGTAAAGTTCCAAATCAAAGATAAAAAGAGAAAAAAAGTTTCAGTAATTCCTGCGGCATAAAAGAACTACTTCAAAGGGGCTAATAGAGCGCCCCGCTTTTATAAATTTCTACATATAACTGTTTTAGTACTAAAGTGCACCTCTAATAAATTCAACACCTATTTGGATTTAGATAATAGATATTTGACATATGGAGATGACAAGTGGACAAAATACCCATCTTGTCATAAAAAGAGAGCTAGTGGTGTCCGCCTGTTGAACACGCACTTACACCCGGAGGAGTCGTAGGCTGTATCGCCTCATTGTCAACTCCACCCTCTTCATTGATCTTCTCTATAAATTTCCAAAGTTTATCGGCACTCTCGAGATACCTCTTGGCAGTTACCGAGTCAGGCTCATGGAACACTATCGGTTTACCTTTATCGCCACCCTCACGGATCGCAGGCTCGATAGGTATCTCACCCAAGATATCACAACCGAAAGTTTCAGCCAACGGCTTTGTTGTCCCTTTTCCGAAAATATCATACTCTTTTCCGTTATCAGGACAGATAAACCCACTCATATTCTCTACAATACCGGCTATCGGTATATGAAGCTTCTTGAACATATCCAAACTTCTAGCCGTATCGTCAAGTGCAACTTTTTGGGGTGTTGTGACACACACTCCGGCAGTTACCGGCACACTTTGCGCCAATGTAAGCTGTGCATCGCCGGTACCCGGAGGCATATCGATCACCAACAGATCCAACTCACTCCACAAGATATCTTGTAGCAGTTGGGTAATCGCTTTCATGATCATCGAACCTCTCCAGATAAGCGATTGCCCGGGCTCCATCAAGTTACCCATACTGATAACCTCTACACCGTGACTCAGAAGCGGTTTTACTTTATTACCGACTACTTCAGGTTGCTCCTCCTCGATACCCATCATTCTTGGGATATTTGGTCCATAGATATCGGCATCAAGCAAACCTACCTTTTTACCCTGCATCGCAAGTGCTATGGCTAAGTTTGTTGTTGTGGTTGACTTTCCAACACCACCTTTACCGCTACTTACCATCACAAAGTTTTTGATGTGTGGAGCGATATTTTTCCCTTTTGAGCTTGACTCTTTGGGCAACTTTGGTGTTTTGATCTCTAGATCAAGATTTGCTACCTTTATGAGTTGCATCTTCTTTACGATCTCATCATGAAGCTGCTCTTTTACTTCAGGAGCGGAAGATGATATATCAACCACTATCTTAACACTATCACCGCTCACTCCAATCTCTTTCACAAATCCAAAATCAACGATGCTTTTTGTAAATCCCGGATATATCACTTCACTTAACTTCTCTCTTACTAACGCTTCAGTTACCATCTCTTTCCTTTTTCGGTTTTTTTATTTTTAATCTTCACTTTAGTACTCATTATATACTATTGTTCGGCTACGATATCCTGTGTGATCTTATAGCTACAAAACTTCGGTCCGTTACTATTCATTGGAAGAGAGTTCACGGCAAAGCCGCTCACCCTCTTCTCACTAAAGCTTTGGCTTTCGGCAAGAGTGCGGACACTCCTCTTAGTACTAATCATATACTATGCTCCGCTACGATATCCTGTGTAATCTTGTAGCTACAAAACTTCGGTCCGCACATAGAGCAAAACTCAGCCTCTTTAAAGACATCTTGAGGGAGGGTCTCATCATGGTACTCCCTTGCTCTATCAGGATCGAGCGCCAACTCAAACTGTCTGTTCCAGTCAAATTTATATCTGGCATCACTCATCTCATTATCCACTTTCATCGCATCTTTTCTGCCTCTGGCGATATCCGCCGCATGAGCCGCTATCTTATAAGCGATGATACCGTTTCGCACATCTTCGGCATTTGGAAGTCCCAGGTGCTCTTTAGGCGTCACATAGCAGAGCATGCTCGCTCCATGCCATCCGCCGACCGCGGCACCTATGGCGCTTGAGATATGATCATATCCCGCTGCTATATCGGTCACTAACGGTCCTAAGATATAAAACGGTGCCTCATGACAATACTCTCTCTCAAGCTTCATATTTCTCTCGATTTGATTGAGAGGCACATGTCCTGGACCCTCTATCATCACCTGAACATCCTTCTCCCACGCTCTAAGCGTGAGATCTCCGAGCACCTTCAATTCGCCAAGTTGCGCCTCATCACTTGCGTCATATAGACATCCGGGTCGCAAACTATCTCCTAGAGAAAGAGAGACATCATACCTTTGACAAATATCCAAAATATCGTCAAATGCGGTATAAAAGGGATTTTCTTTATGGTAGTGCATCATCCAAGCCGCCATCAAACTTCCGCCACGACTCACGATACCCATCTTTCTCTTTGCAACCAGCGGCATGCTACTGAGTAAAAAACCGGCATGGATTGTAAAATAGCTCACCCCCTGTTTCGCCTGCCTCTCTAGCACCTCCAACATCTTGTCAATCGTCAAATCCTCAATCTTGTTGTTTACATCGTGGAGTATCTGATAGATCGGCACCGTACCGATCGGTATAGAGGCATTTTTGATAATCTCCTCTCTGATGGCATCCAGATCTCCGCCTGTTGAGAGATCCATCAAAGTATCGGCTCCATACTTTTCACTCACTTTGAGCTTTTCGACCTCTTGCGCCGGATCACTGGCAAGTGCGGATGAGCCGATATTTGAGTTGATCTTACACTTTGCGGCTATCCCTATCGCCATCGGTTTGAGATTTGTGTGGTTGATGTTCGCAGGGATAATCATCCTACCTCTAGCCACTTCACTCCTGATAAACTCAGCATCAAGATCTTCCACCTTGGCTACATACTCCATCTCCTCAGTGATAATACCCTTTTTGGCATAATGCATCTGAGTTCTAACCTTATCGTTTTCCCTCTTTTTAACCCAATCTTTTCTCATAATAAATCCTTTCTCCCCTACTTCTCCCCTAATATAAATAGGTTTCTAATCATAGCGTAACTCGCCAAAATTTTACACTAAAAAGATAAGAAAAAGCTTCTTAAGTGTATAATTTCGTAACACTTTTTTAAAAAAGGACAAATTTTGCCCGATTTGACACTAGTTATTCTTGCGGCAGGCAATTCAACCAGATTTGGAGAAAGAGTCAAAAAGCAGTGGATAAGGGTAGGAGCCGATCCCTTATGGCTATTTGTAGCAAAGCGATTCGCCTCTTTTTATTCTTTCAAAAAAATCATCATCACCTCCACACCCGACGAGTTGGCATATATGAGACACTTTAGTAGCGATTTTGAATTTATCAGCGGTGGAGAAAATAGGCAGACCTCTATCGAAAATGCTCTATCGCTCGTTGATACACCTTATGTGATGGTAACAGATGTAGCAAGAGCATGTATTCCAAAAGCGTTAGTACTAAAGATGATAGAAAACTACTCCAAAGCCGATATCATCGTTCCCTATATCGATGTCGCCGATACCGTCGTCTATGAAGATAGTACGATCGATAGAGATCGTGTGAAGCTTATCCAGACGCCGCAACTCTCCAAAAGCAAAATTTTAAAAGAGGCGATAATCAAAGCAAAAAGCGAATATAGCGATGATTCATCGGCTATCAAAGCAATAGGCGGAAAAGTTTTTTATTTAAAAGGTGATACAAAAGCTAAAAAAATTACAAGATATGACGATTTATCGTTGTTAGATTGCTTAGAGGCACCACAAATAGAGAGATTTGTCGGAAACGGTTTTGATGTACATCAATTCCAAGAAAATAGAGAGATGTTTCTATGTGGTGTCAAGATTGACTCTAAATTCGGTTTTAGAGCCCAATCTGATGGAGATGTCGCCATTCACGCTTTGATAGATGCGCTCTTGGGAGCAATTGGAGGCGGAGATATCGGCGAACTATTTCCAGATAGTGATGAAATGTTTAAAGATATCGACTCAAAAATTCTACTGACTGAGGTGATCTCATTCATCACGAAGGTAGGATTTGAGGTTGTTAATGTCGATATTACGATTATGGCTGAGACTCCAAAACTATCTCCCTATAAAGAGCTGATGAGAAGGAGTATCAGTGCGCTTATAGGCGTAGAGCCGATTAGAGTCAATATCAAAGCAACGACGACTGAGAAGCTAGGCTTCATCGGTCGAAAAGAGGGAGTAGCGGTCATGGCAACCGCGCAACTAAAAACTATAGAAAAGTGAGTGTAGATGAAGATTTTAATCGTTGAAAATGAGATATACCTTTCGCAAAGCATCTCTAGTAAATTGACTCAAATGGGGCATGATTGTACCAGTGCGGCAACATTGCAAGATGCTCTCAAAGATGAAAAGTTTGACGCAGTACTACTATCCACAAATATATCCGGTCAAAACTTCTATCCGATCATAGAGAAGTATAAAGAGTCGATTATCATACTGATGGTCTCCTATGTTAGCAGTGATACCGTTACAAAGCCGCTTGAAGCGGGTGCGGATGACTACATACTCAAACCGTTTATGATCGAGGAGTTGGCTAGAAAACTAAATCATCTGCTTGATTATAAAATCTACAAAAAAGAGAATGAGACTTACAGGAGCTATATTGAGCATCTATTAAAAAAAGATACAAGCCATACGATCACCAACAAAACGAAGTTGCCGTTACTCCTCAAAGTAAATTATCAAAAGATAGCCGATGCTATCGTCTTTGAGTATGCCAAAAACTACAACGAATCTTTTGTATTTATCTCACTTGAAGATAGTGATGCCCTTGAGCAGTTGAAAAAGATAAACGATAATGAACTGATCTATCTTATAGACTTTCAAGTACTAAAAAAGAGTGAAAAGGCAAAAGTTTTATCTCTTATTGAGAATAAACGAGTTATACTCTCTACAACAGATCTTTCTGAGAGTATTGAGGGTATAGAGGTTATGGAGATCAAAAACGAGGAGAGCCTCTTTGAAAAGGGGGATATCCTCTCGATTGAAAATTATGTCAAATATATCATAACGAAATATCAAAGCAAGTTCCCGGACACCGAACTCTCAAAGAAGCTTGGAATCTCCAGAAAGAGCTTATGGGAGAAGAGAAAAAAGTATGGGATCACAAAAAAGAGATGATACACTATATATAGATAAAGAGGCTCTAGCAACACTCTCAATGTTACAAGAGGGGATCTTTTCTCCGGTAGATAAACTCTTAAACTCCACAGAGGCAAAAGCGGTTGATGAGACATCCACCTATAAGGGAAAATTTTTCCCTTTCTCATTTATATTGGCTCCAAGCGGTAAAAGAAATGAAGAGGTTTTAAAAAAGTCTCAAAGGGGTGATAAACTCTATATTCTTGTCGACGGTGAGTTAAACGGAGAAATCATCGTAGATGATATATTTAAGATCGATCCGATACAAAGGGTTGAGAAGATATTTAAAACTTCAAACCCTGAACATCCGGGTGTAAAAGATGTTTTAGGTAGGCTTGGACACTATGCCGTTAGTGGTAAGTTTAAAATCAACTATAAAAGAGTCAAAGAGACTAAAGAGAAGATCCAAAAAGCAAAAGAGGAGATAGGCGCACAAAAGGTTACGGCGATGATGGTCAATGCAAAGCCGCTCCACAGGGCACATGAGAGGATGATACGAACCGCACTTGAAGATAATGATCTGGTTGTCCTCTTTTTACAAAAGCCTTATAGAAGAGAGAAGTTTGATTTTGAACTAAGATGCAGAGCTTTAGAGTACTACATCACAAGATATCTACCCAAAAATAGAGTTATCGTCGTTCCATTTGAAAATACCTACATATTTGCTGGATATCATAATATCATATTAGATGCTATCGCCGCCAAAAACTTTGGTTGTAACTCCCTTACCATAGGGGAAAACCACTCCGGTATCGGAATCTATTACGATAAAGAGCGAAAGAGTGACTATGACAAGAAATTAAGAGATATCGATTTTAAACTCAATGTCGTGAGTGAGTATGTCTATTGTAACGAGTGTAGAACCTTGGTGAGTACACACACCTGCCCACACGGCGGACACCACCATATCAAGTATAAAGCCGGCTTTTTGCAGGGACTGCTTGAGAGAGGTCTACTGCCGCCTGCCGTTTTAGTTAGAAGAGAGATCTCAGCAATATATCTAAGTACTCTCTTCCCAAATCGATTTAAAGATCTCATCGAGGAGTACTCCAACTTCTTTCCAAGTAACGGCTTGATCGAAGAGATAGATGATGAAAAGTTCTATCTAGAGATCATGAAGCTTCATCAAACGGTATCTTTGACATGAGAGAGCTTTTTTTAACCTTCTTTTATAGCGGGCTGCTACCAAAAGCTCCCGGAACTTGGGGAACGCTACTCGGTGCGGCGGTTGCGTTGGCGCTACTTGCCTTCATGCCCAAATCCACCCTCTTTTTACTGACGCTACTCATCACTGTAGTAGCTATCAATGAGATAGAGAAGGAGGAGAGGGAGAGCGGTATCCATGATGCGAGCAAAATAGTCATAGATGAGGTAGCCGGCATTTGGATCGCTCTTATCATCGCTAGTGACAACTACCTACAAATACTCCTTACCGTTGTACTATTTAGGGTTTACGATATCTGGAAACCCTCTATCATCGGAAGAATAGATAGAGAGGTAAAAGGGGGGCTGGGCGTCATGGGAGATGATATTATAGCAGGTATCTTTGCCGCTCTCACGGCTCTAGTCATCAACGGAGCGCTCCTCAAACTAAATATACTTTAGCCATACTCCAACCCTACCCTGCTCTATTTTTACCGTTGTTTTTGCTCCATGTCCCGGATAGATAACCATATCCCTTTTAAGTGCTAAAAACTTCTTGATACTCTTTTTCATATCGGTGGGATTTGAATAGGGAAAGTCCACTCTACCGATAGAGTTTTGGAAGATGAAGTCGCCGCTAAAAAAGGCGTCACCTATCACGATAGCCGAAGATCCCGGAGTGTGACCCGGGTAGTGTATATACTCTATCTTTGTGCCGTCTATCTCTATTGTTTTATCACCGTTTACCGGATAGTCAGGCTTACTCGGCGGAGTGCCTTGACCAAACGGATCATTTTCGAGCATAAATGCATCCGCCTTAGGAACATATATGGGAATCTTAAAGTACTCTTTAGCCTCTTTATTACTCCAAACATGGTCAAAATGACCGTGAGTATTTAAGATTGCTTTAGGATTTTTTACATTTTTCATTAACCAACTCATAGCCCCCACTCCCGGATCTATACTAAAATCACCCGCGTTCGTCGTTACGATATAACAAATTGTTTGATAAGCCCCCATCAGTTTTACTTTAATATTTATCAATCTCTCTCCGCAATTTTTGCTTAGATTTTATCATAACTATTCAAAAGTAAAAAATTTAACCTATTTTATTTCCTTAATTATTACAGAAAAATTTAATAATCTTAGTACTCATTAAATATGACTTAACGGATTTTGATAATTTTAGAGGAGTTAATTAAGCTTTACTTTAATATAATAACCATAACTATTTAGTAGGGAAAAAATGTCGAAAAAGTATCAAACGATCAAACGCTATCTTGTCAAGTTTCTAAGAGAAGAGACATTTAAAACCGGGCTTCAAAAAGCGGTACTAGGTCTCAGCGGCGGAATAGACTCTGCCGTAGTTGCGGTACTGGCAAAAGAGGCGTTTGGAGATGATCTTTTGAGCGTCTTGATGCCTAGCCAATACTCATCAAAAAGTAGTATCGATGATGCGCTCGAGCTTTGTAAAAAGTTTGATATTCGATACGAGATCATCGAAATTGCTCCACTTTTGGAGGCATACAAATACAACCGTAATAGCTCATCACTGAGAGTCGGAAACTTTTCAGCAAGAATGAGAATGGCGATTCTCTTTGATATCTCAGCCAGAGAGGGTGCTTTGGTAATCGGCACTAGCAATAAGAGTGAGATACTTTTGGGCTATGGAACGATGTACGGCGATTTAGCAAGTGCGATCAACCCTATCGGCGATCTCTACAAGAGCGAAATTTTTGAGTTTGCCGAGTTTTTAGAAGTCCCAAACTCCATCATCAAAAAACCCCCGTCAGCTGATCTTTGGGAGGGGCAAAGCGATGAAGAGGAGATAGGCTATAGCTACAAAGAGCTAGATAGTGTACTCAAAGAGTATGTTGAAAATAGATTATCACTTAAGGAGTTGATTGAGAGAGGATACGATAAAGAGATGTGCGAAATGATTATAGATCGAATCTATAAAAACCAATTTAAACGAAAACCGCCGGTGATTGCGAAACTCACTTCAAGAACCGTCGGAGTTGATTTTCTATACCCAAGAGATATAAAAATTTAGATTATAAAGGATGATAATGAAAGAGATACCGTTTTTTTTACCTTCTATCGATAATACGGAAAAGACATATATCAATGAAGTTTTAGACCTGAAAGGCGGCTCTAAAATAGAGGATTTAGAGGAGGCGTTTGCCGATTATGTAGGTGCAAAATATGCTGTTTCAACTTCAAGCTGGTCCGCTGCGATGCATCTAAGCATGTTTGCTATGGAGTTAAAGAGGGGAGATAAGATACTCTGCTCAGTCAATGCGTTTCCAACGGTTGCGGAGTGTGTGAGACACTTTGATGCCGAGCCGATATTTGTCGATATCGATGAGGAGAGTTTCAATATCTCACCCGATAGGTTAAAAGAGGCGCTTGTCAAACATAAACACAAAAAACTTAAAGCAGTAATAGTCTCCCATATAGCGGGAAGAAGTGCTGAATTAGATGAGATATATAAGATAGCTGAAGAGAACAATATCAAGGTGATAGAGGATGCCTCAAATGCTCTGGGTGCAACCTATAACGGAAAGAAGATAGGTTCAACCGGTGCCAGTATGACGACATTCGGTTTTACGACGCAGATGATGAACTCCATCTCAAACTCAGGTATTCTAGCAACTGATGATGAAAAGCTCTATGAGAGAGCTAAACTGATACGACACCATGCGATCGTCTCTAAAGAGTGGGATAAATATGGAAACCTAGGGTATATCTATGATGTTGTAGATATCGGTATCAAGTATGATAGCAGTGAACTCGATGCGGCATACGCCTTGGCACAACTAGAAAAAAATGATGACTTTATCAAAAGAAGAAGAGAGATAGCCAAAATCTATGATAGGGAGTTAAAAGATGTGCCTCATGTTACCATCCCAAGCTCTACAAAAGAGCATATCTACTCGCAATATATCATAAAGATAGATAAAAATAGAGACGATTTTGCAAGAGAGTTGAGAGAAAAGGGTGTCTATACGGCTCTACACTACGTACCTTTACATCTGCTCTCTTACTATAAGCAGAAGTACTCTCTAAGGGTGAACGATTTTCCGACTGCTCTGACGAATTTTCAACAGATACTCTCTCTCCCTTGCTATCCGTCGATGAGCGATAGCGATGTCGAGTATGTCTGCCAGATGGTAAAAGAGACTGCTGCAAACCGTGTATAAGAGAGTACACTTTTGGGTTGAGAACTATCTCTTCTCACCCTCTCCTCTCCAAAAGTCTCTATCCCTTCTTTTCATACCCTTTACACTTTTATACTGTTTGATCTCCATATCCAAACGAATCTTTTCACGCAAAAGAGTATTTGATATCCCCATCATCTCTATAGGAAATCTCATAGTCGGAGGAAGCGGTAAGACACCCGTAACAATCGCACTAGCAAAAAAATATCATGAAAGCGCCGTAGTACTAAGGGGTTATAAGCGACAAAGTAGCGGTTTGATGGTGGTGAGTGAGAGAGGAGATATCAAGTGTGATGTCTCAGTCAGCGGTGACGAAGCGATGGAGTATGCTTTATCTCTGCCTCATAGCAGTGTGATTGTGAGTGAAGATAGGATAAAGGGGATAGAGAAGGCAAAGGAGCTTGGCGCAAAAGTGATCTTTTTGGATGACGCATTTAGCAAATTTCATATTAAAAAGTTTGATATACTCTTAAAACCGAGAGAAAAAATGCCAAGTCGCTTCTGTCTTCCAAGCGGCCCCTATAGAGAAGCACCCTCTCTATACCAAAGGGCAAACCTAGTACTAACGGAGGATATCGATTTTAGAAGAGTGGTGGCATATGAGAAGATCAACCCCTCCCAAACGATCTTTATCACCGCTATCTCCAAACCAAAGAGAGTGGAAAAGTATCTTCCAAAGGAGTTGAAGAAGATCTATTTCCCGGATCATCACCACTTTAGCAAAGAGGAGATCGAGTCGATCCTCAAAGAGCATCAGGCACAATATATCTTGACAACGATGAAAGATTTTGTCAAGATAAGGGAGTTTGACTTTCGTACTAAAGTGATCACTCTGGAGATAGAGTTTGCCGATGAGGCGCTTGAGAGTGTGGATGAGTATATCAACCTTTTGCAAATAAATAAAAGTTTTGCTAAAATCGCGTAATTTTTAAAAGGACTTTGGATGCAAAAAAAGAGTAAGATAGCCAACACACTGATAGACGCCTTTCCATTTATCAAAGCTTTTAGCGGCAAAAGAGTGGTTATCAAATATGGAGGCTCTGCCCAAAGCGACCCGCTTTTAAAGGAGAAGTTTGCCCAAGATATTGCACTTTTGCACCTTATCGGTATAAAGATCATCATCGTTCACGGCGGTGGAGCGAAGATTAGTTCACTGCTGGAGAAGCTTGGTATTAAGAGTAGATTTATCGATGGTCAGCGGGTGACGAGTGAAGAGGATATGGAGGTAGTTGAGATGGTACTAAGCGGTACGATCAACAAAGAGATCACTTCGCTCTTAAACAGTTTTGGAGCAAAAGCGATCGGAATAAGCGGTAAAGATGCCTCCTTTATCAAAGCAAAACCCAAAGATAGCTCGAAGTTTGGATTAACCGGTGTAATCACCGAAGTTGACGCGAAGGTTTTGGATAGATTGATGGATGACAACTTTATCCCGGTAATCGCCCCGATCGCCACTTCCGATGAGCGTTCACATAAGGGTTTTAATATCAATGCGGATCTTGCCGCAAGTGCCATCGCAAAAGCACTAAACTCAGAGAAGGTGATCTTTTTAACCGATACGGCAGGAGTTCTTGATAAAGAGGGGGAGTTGATAAGCACTCTTCTTAAAGAGGAAGTGGATGAGTTGATAGCCGACGGTACGATTGGAGGCGGTATGATACCGAAGGTGATGGCTTGTGTCGAGGCATTGGAAGCGGGTGTTAGAAAAGCGCATATTATAGACGGTAGAGTGGAGCACTCTATCTTGCTAGAGCTATTTACCAGTGAAGGCATAGGAACAGTTATCAAATAGGGAGAGATATGAAATTTATAGAGACAAGAGGGAATGAGAGTGGTTTTGCAAGTGAGGTGACATTTTCAGATGCGATACTAAGTCCGGGTGCAAGTTACGGTGGATTGTATGTTCCAAAAGAGTTGCCTGCTCTTGATGGCAGCTTCTTTGATGGAGATCTTGCTTATGAAGAGTTGGCAAAAAAGTTGATAGAGCTTTTTGATATCGATATCGAAAAAGGTGTTATCGATGAGGCTCTCAACCTCTATAAAAAGTTCGATGATCCACAAAACCCTGCCCCTTTGGTAGCCGTAAAAGATGATCTCTTCGTACTAGAGCTCTATCACGGTCCAACGAGAGCCTTTAAAGATATGGCGCTTCAACCCTTCGGATTTATCCTCTCACATCTTGCTCAAGCGTTGGATCAAAAGTATCTTATCCTAGCCGCAACCAGCGGAGATACGGGACCTGCAACACTAGAGAGCTTTAAAGATAGAGAAAATATCCAAGTAGCCTGTCTCTACCCCTCCGGCGGTACGAGTGATGTACAGCGCCTTCAAATGGTAACGGAGGATGGGAAAAATCTCAAAGTCATAGGAATTAAAGGGGATTTTGACGATGCACAAAATGCCCTAAAATCGTTGTTGAACTCCGAAGCTTTCAAAGCAAAACTCGAAGAGTCCTCAATATCGCTATCTGCGGCAAACTCTGTCAATTTTGGAAGAATCCTCTTTCAGATCATTTACCATATACATGCCTATAACCAACTTCTCAAAATCGCCAAAATTCAAATGGGAGATAAGATCTATATCACTATACCTAGCGGTAACTTCGGCAACGCTCTGGGTGCATACTATGCGAAAAAGATGGGCTTACCGGTTAAAAAAATATTGATCGCTTCCAATGCAAACAATGTACTCAAAGAACTTATTACAAAAGGGATTTACGACTTAAGAGATAAAACGCTTAAAAACACCTACTCACCGGCTATGGATATCTTAAAGAGTTCAAATATAGAGAGGGTACTTTTTGATCTATTTGGCGCAAGTAGAACCAAAGAGCTTATGGAGTCTCTCAATCATCAAAACTATTATGCGTTGAGAGAGGATGAATTAGCAAAACTCCAAGAGATATTTGATGCGGTGGATAGCAGTGATGCCTATGTTCTTGAGGTGATCAAGAGCTATGCCGAGTGCGGATATATCATGGATCCTCATACCGCGACCTGTATCAAGGCTTATGAGAGATTAAAGAGCAAAGAGATACCTATGGTGATCTGCTCTACCGCAGAGTGGACAAAGTTTGCCCCTACGATGGCAAAAGCACTCTCTAGTAGTGATAAGCAAATGAGTGATAAAGAGGCACTTGAGTTTATGAAAGAGCGATACAATCTAAAGATAAGCGATAAAATCTCGTCACTCTTTGATAAAAAGGTTATTCACAATACCGTCGTAGAGAAAGAGATGATTAATGACGAGATCATAAAATTTATCTCATAAACAAACCTATTTATCTATGCCGTTATCAAAACTCAACAAAGAGCAGCTTGAGGCTGCTACCGCCCCTTTTGGGAACAATCTCATCATCGCAAGTGCAGGAACCGGTAAAACCTCTACCATCGTAGCTAGAATAGCGCACTTGCTACAAAACGGGGTAGAGCCGAGCGAATTGATGCTTCTTACCTTTACAAATAAAGCTGCCCTTGAGATGGTAGAGAGAGTTGGACGCTTTTTTCCTAAAGAGGTAGTAAATGAGATTGAGGCGGGTACCTTCCATGCGATCGCTTATCGCTTGTTAAAAAAGAGTGGCAGAGAGTTAGTACTAAAAGAGCCTAAGGAGCTTAAGATACTTCTAAGAAGCCTCCACGAAAAGAGAAGATTTAGCCATATAGAGGCTAGCACTGCACCCTACTCCGCCTCCTATCTCTATGATATCTACTCACTCTATCAAAATGTAGCATTTGATGGAAGTTTTGGTGCTTTTATTGAGGAGCGATATCCTGATCATTCACCCTATAGTGACATCTATCAAGATCTGATAGAGGAGTTTGAAGTACTTAAGGGGAAGTTTAACTATATAGACTTTAACGGTTTACTCTTGGAGTTTATAGACTATTTAAAAGATGGAGAGATTGCTTTTAAGGAGATCTTGGTCGATGAGTATCAAGATACCAACAGACTTCAAAATTCACTCATCGAACATATCAAAAAGGAGTCTCTCTTTTGTGTCGGTGATTACGATCAGAGTATCTATGCATTTAACGGAGCCGATATCGGTATCATCGGCTCATTTAAAGATAACTACCCGAATGCGAAAGTCTTTACACTCACAAAAAATTATCGATCTTCCAAAGCGATACTCTCCCTCGCAAACAGAGTCATATCCAAAAATCCACGACTCTACCCCAAGGAGTTGGAGGTGACTAAAACGGGTAACTTTCCCCCTCCAAAACTCCTTGTTTTTCATGAACTTTTTGAGCAGTATGAGGCGATAGCCAAGATGATCTCGGAGTCCAAAACAAAACATAGTGAAATAGCGGTAATCTTTAGAAACAACGCCTCAGCCGACGGATTGGAAGCAAACTTAAGGGAGCTTGGTATCGCATCAAAGAGAAAGGGTGGTGTGAGTTTCTTTGACTCAAAAGAGATCAAAGCGATCATCGATATCTACTCCATCATACTCAACCCAAATGATATGATGAGCTTTATCCATCTCTTTGAGTATGCCAAAGGGGTGGGAGGCGTTTTTGCCAAAGATATCTTTGATGCACTCTATAAAGTGGGTGAAGGCGATATCTATCGAGGACTCTTTGATCCTAAAGATAAGAAAAATCCCTATAAAAAAGGGGTTGTCAACCATCAACTTGGACTCTTTGATGATGTGGTGGAAGAGATAAACAGAGTGAAGATCGATAAGGGAAACTATCCGGCAAATTTCATCAAAAATCCGATACTCAAACACCCAAGGATGAATCGGGATTTGATCGACTTTATCTATCGTTTCTACCAAATCGTCAAAAAGGGAAGATCGACACTCAACCCTGCAAAATTGGTTAGAGAGATCTATAAAAGTGAACTTTTTCACTATATCTCCAACACACTGGCAACAAAAAGAGCTACCAATAGAGACGGCTCTATAGATGAAACAAAGCGGGAAGATGCCCTTTTGAGAATAGAACAGAAAGCAAGATTGCTAGAGGAGCTTAGCAAAAATTATGAGGATAGATATCGATTTATCAACTCCATCACCTTAGGGGGAGGAGAGATGAGTCAAGGGGAAGGAGTCAATCTACTCTCCATTCATGCCAGCAAAGGGTTGGAGTTTGATGAAGTCTTTGTTATCGACTTGATGGATGGGAGATTTCCAAACTATAAGTTACTCAATAAAAACGGCAATAGTGAAAATATCGAAGAGGAGAGAAGACTCTTCTATGTAGCTGTAACACGAGCGAGAGAGATTTTGTATCTCTCTTACGCAAAATATGATAAGATAAAGGATATAGAGTATCTCCACTCGCCCTTTTTGGAGGAGGCGGGCTTGGTGAAACCTACCCCTTGACCGCCTTTGCCATATCCCACATAGGTAAAAAGATTCCCAGTGCAAGCATCAATACCATACCGGCGATAAAACCTATCAAAATAGGCTCGATATAGGCACTCATATTCTCTATATAGTAGTTAAATTTAGATCGATAGTAATCCGTTACCTTGGCAAGCATGCTATCAAGTGCACCGCCGCTCTCACCGGCTCTAATCATCTGTATAAGCATTCCCTCAAAAAGCCCAGTCTCCTCAAATGATTCGGTGAGGTTTTTACCTCTCTCAACAGAGTGTTTCACCCCTGCCAGCTTCTCTTTTAACTCCTCATTGTCTATCGTCATCACCGAAGTATCCAACGCTTCAGCCACCGGTATACCCGCTCTAACCAATTCAGTAAAGATGAGCATAAACCTACTCATAGAGGCGAAAAATACTACACTTCCAATCAAATAGATTTTAAGTAGATTTTTATCCACTACCTCTTTATATCTATCATCATTTTTATACTTATATTTATGAAAAATTACAAGCCCGATCAAGCCTACAAGTATATAT
>JALWLO010000078.1:0-5366 GCA_027084135.1 Campylobacterales bacterium
CTCCTATGATAGAGTGTACTTCAATAGGAAGTTTCAAGGTTGCAACCGCCTTTAAGACCGCCATCACAGCCGCCGCACCGCTTTTATCTGCTTTCATACTCACCATATACTCACTCGGTTTTAGGCTCAAACCACCACTATCGTAAGTCAAACCTTTTCCGACAAATACCACCTTTTGCTTTGCATCACTCGGCTTGTAACTTAGGTGGATAAATTGTGCCTCATGATCACTTGCTCTACTAACCGCCAAAAATGCACCCATCCCTTGCTCTTTTAAAAACTCCTCTCCACCTACAAAGCACTCTACATTTTCAAGCTCATCACTTAACTTTTTCGCTATTTGGGCAAGGTGTTTTGGTGTAGCGTCATCAGGCGGTGTATTAACGATATCTTTGGCAAAGTTGGTACTAAGAGCGATGATAGTCGCCTCATCTTTTGCCTTGACTGCCGCATCGTACGAGAGCTCTTTTTTTTCATACTCCTCCAGAGAAATCGTTAGTACTATATCTTTTTTAGAGTCGTTTTCGCTTTTATATCGATCAAACTCATAACTGCCAAGCAGCGCTCCCTCAACCAAACTTTTTGTAAAAACAGGGGGGCAACTTTTTACATATGAGCCGATTTTATAAGAGTTGTAACGACACTTTTTTAGCGCATTGATAGCTTTTGATATGGCTATCCTTATCTCATCTCTTTCAAAACTATCAACACCCACATAGACTCTCTTTTGACTTGGTAGAAATGCTACCTCTTCGCTCTTACCCTTAAACCCAAGATCTTTCAATAACTCCCTATCTCTCACCCATCTATGTGAAAAATCTCCATCTTTTACAAATATGATCTCCACATCGCTTTGTATATCTTCAAGCTTCTCTTTACTTATCTTAATATCAACCAATTTTTCCTCTCCTTCTATCTCTATTGATTAAGTTCTCTTCTATCTTTTTTGACAATCTATAAAATGCAAATAGTACTAAACCCGCAACAGGTAAGGCAAAGTACCAGTGAGCTTTTGCATACTTTAATACATTGATAAGCTCTTCACCAAAAATATAAGCAAGTATTATGGTGATAGCTGCCCACACCCACGCACTTATGAGATTAATAAATGCAAATTTTTTTGCATTATATCTTGTAAGTCCTATCGACATAGGTATAACTGTTCTCAAACCGTACAGATATCTTTGCAAAAAGATAACTATCCAGCCATACTTTTGTAACAGTAAATGGGCTATGGCAAACTTTCTTCTCTGTTTGGAAAACTTTTTATGGATATATTTTTTAGAATATCGACCTATATAGAAATAGATTTGATCACCGGTAAATCCCCCAAGTCCCGCTATAAAGATGGCCAAAAAGGGATTCATATCGCCGGTGTGGGAGAGTATTCCCGCCATGATGAGCCCCAACTCCCCCTCTAAGATACTCCAAAAAAAGAGTACGATATAGCCGTACTCTCTGAGCAGATGTAGTAAAGTCTCTTCCATGATTCGTCTTATTCTTTAAAATCTAATAGCTGTTGTGCTTGAACCATATCTTTATCACCTCTGCCTGAGAGGTTAATAATGATAATCTTATCTTTTATATCGGCTTTTGGAAACTTCTTTAGATATGCAATAGCATGGGAACTTTCAAATGCCGGTATGATTCCCTCTTTTTGACTGAGCCAGACAAATGCATCAAGCGCTTCCTCGTCGGTTATAGAGTCGTACCTTGCCGCACCGATATCTTTGAGATAGGCGTGTTCCGGACCGATGCCGGGATAGTCAAGTCCGGCACTGATAGAGTGCGCCTCGAGTATCTGTCCATCCTCATCTTGAAGGAGATAGCTCATTTGCCCGTGAAGTACCCCGGGACTCCCTTTTGCCAATGATGCGCCATGCTTGCTATCAAGTCCGAGTCCTCCCGCCTCTATGCCGATGCAGGTTGTTTTTTCTTCATCCAAAAAGTGGTTAAAGATACCCATTGCATTGCTTCCGCCGCCGATACAGGCGACCACAAAGTCCGGTAACTCTCCTTCAGCTTTGATGATCTGTTGTGTTGCTTCCCAAGAGATGATAGACTGTATATCTCTTATCATCATAGGGTAGGGATGAGGTCCGGCAACGGTGCCTATGATATAGTAGGTATCTCTTGCGTTTGTCACCCAGTGGCGGATCGCATCATTCATCGCATCTTTGAGTGTTTTGCTTCCGCTCTTTACCGCATGCACTTTGGCCCCAAGAAGTCTCATCCTAAAGACATTAAGTTCCTGTCTATGAACATCCTTTTCACCCATAAATATCTCACACTCTAAGCCAAATAGCGCCGCTACCGTTGCGGTTGCCACACCATGCTGACCCGCTCCGGTTTCAGCTATAACCTTTCTCTTTCCGAGTCTTTTGGCAAGTACAGCTTGAGCTACCGTGTGGTTTATCTTATGTGCGCCGGTATGGTTAAGATCCTCTCTCTTTAGGTAAACTTTTGCCCCTATCTCATCAGAGATGTTTTTCGCAAAATAGAGAGGAGAGGGTCTGCCTACATACTGCTTGTAGTAGTAGTCAACTTCAGCCCAAAAATCCTCATCAAATCTAAACTTCTGATACTCTTCATCAAGTTCCAACAATATCGGCATCAAAGTTTCAGGTACATAGCGCCCGCCGTATATACCGAAATGTCCGTTGCTATCGGGGTCAAATTTAGAAGGTTTTGGTATATATATCATGAGATATCCAGTACAGAGTAGAGCGGGGTGATCTTTTCAAGCTTCTCTCTACCCTCAAGAAAGGTAAGATTTAGTACCATACAGGCTTCTACACACTTCGCTCCCGCTTTATTGATGAGATTTGCCGCTGCTACCGCTGTACCGCCTGTGGCTATCAGGTCATCTATGAGTAGGACTTTGGCATCCTCTTTTCCTCTAAAGGCGTCGATATGAATTTCGACTTCGTCAAATCCATACTCCAAAGCATACTTTTCAGCAATGGTAGTATAGGGCAGTTTACCCGCTTTTCTGATAGGTACAAATCCCACACCGAGTCTATCCGATAGTGCCGAGCCGAAGATAAAACCTCTACTATCAATACCTGCGATGAAGTCTAGGTCATACTCTCTATATCTCTGTTCAAGATGATCCATCAAAAAGCTAAAAGCCTCTCTATCGTTTAGAAGCGTTGTAATATCTTTAAAAACTATTCCCGGTTTTGGAAAGTCTTTTACATCTCGTATCTTGCTTAAAAGATACTCTCTATCGGTTGGTTTTAACTCTTTCATATATCTCCTACTTAAAGATCAAGATTTTCATCGCCATAAATAGTACCAACAGCACTCCAAACCCGATATATCCTATCATCTCTATACCCATCGATTTCTCCTTTAGATGAGAGCTTCTATTCGCTCTTCAAGCTCTTTTATTCTATTTAAGAGTTGATCCTTCTCAAGTCTTGATTGAGAGTTTTTTGCTCTAAGCGATTTGATATCGTTTCTAACCTTGTTTAGCTCTTCGGTTAAGATGTCGATATTTCCTATAGAGCGTTGAAGTTGGGTTTTATACTTTTTGATGAGAAGCTTCTCCTCTTTTATCGCCTCTTTCTGTTTGGCGTTAATCTTTTGCTCTTGATGTAAAAGCGAGTTTACATAGTTTAGCTTGATAAGCAGATAGATAATCATAAAGATGAGTACCGTATAAGCTATCCAATCAAAAAACATCAATCAACCTCTATTTTTTCAACTCTATTTTGATGTCTGCCGCCTTCAAATGAACTCTCCACAAAAGCTTTGCAGATCGACTCTATGACACCCAGACCCACAACTCTCTCACCGAAACAGAGTACATTGGCGTCATTGTGTTCTCTTGCCATTTGTGCCGTGTAAGCGTCGTGACAAAGTGCAGCACGGATACCTTTGTGTTTGTTTGCGGCAAGACTCATTCCTATCCCGGTACCGCATATCAAAACCCCAAAACTTCCCGTATCATTTAGTACTTCATCGCAAAGTTTATGCGCAAAGTCTGGATAATCAACTCTATCGCTATTATCCGGTCCTAAATCAACCACTTCACATCCAAGCTTATTTAAGATATCTATAACCTTGGCTTTTATGTTAAATCCCGCATGATCGGTTGCTATATAAAACTTCATCTTTTGCCTAAAATTTAATTTTCTTTATCCCTCATTTTGGGTTTATTATATCCAAATATTTTGTAAATAACTTTTAGTACTAGTACTAACACCTTGATAGTCTTAGTACTAAAAGTGTGGCATAGCCGTAAGCCGAGTTCTGTTTTCGGTGACTATTTATCTCATCCATATTTTACAATATGGCTTTAGCGAAGCAGTAAAATATAAGAGTTTACCGTCTGCTTCTTGCTGCGGATCGGGTTTACCTGGCATTTGTGATTACTCACAAATCCGGTGAGCTCTTACCTCACCCTTTCACCTTCACCTACAAAAGTAGGCTGACTACTTTCTGTTGCACTTGCCCTCAAGTTACCTTGGCCATCCGTTAGATGGGATCCTCTCTTATCGCAGCTCGGACTTTCCTCTACTTTCGTAGCAGTCACCCGCTATGCCACAGATAGAATTATACCAAAAAATCAAAACAAACTGTTAAAGTCAAATTTGGTACTAAAAGGTATATCAAGTATAAATGAAATTTTGGCTAATGCAAAATTTAAGTTCAATATGCTGCAAACTCTAAAATCTCATATTAAAAATCTAGTGAACACAATATTTTTAATTAAACAACTTATAAGAAAAATTTAAGAGAGAGTTATACTTAACCTTTAAACATAATTAATTGGAGGATTTTATGATTAAAAATAGAGTTGCATTCATATTGTTAGTAAGTATAGTTTTTTCTGCTACTGTAGAGGCGTCTTGGTTGCATAGGCATTCATATTATTATGATAGTGATGGAGTAGGACATAATTTAGATGATTTTTATGGATATTGGTTTTGGGGAGTAGATGGGAATGGACGAGATTTATCAGGTCACGAAATGTTAGGAGGACATACTATTCTTAAACATGTTGGTAAAACTTTTGGGGAATTGAGAAATAGATGTAGTGAAATAAAAAGAAAATATAGATATAGAGATAATTTTAGAACAACATATACTACTTTTAATCAAGCTAAATGGAGTATTAGAAAACTCATAAAAGCAAATTATGATAACATAAAAAGATTTGAAAGATCTAGAGATAGAGATATCGTAATTAATGCAAAATATGTGGTAAATGAACAAAGAAAATATAAATATGGCAACTATAAGCCTTATTTTTGGACATCACCATCAGATTTTTTTTATTTATATGGTAAAGGTATTAACTGTAATCTGAAAGTTTTTAATAAGGTTATGAATTATATCGATTTCACACCTTCAGGGCA
>JALWLO010000078.1:5376-15152 GCA_027084135.1 Campylobacterales bacterium
GATATAAAAAAATATACAGAGATCAATACACAAGATTAAGACATGCCAAAGCTGTGCTTAGAAGGAATGGGACAACATGGTATATTTTGACATCTTATCCATATTATCTAGATAAAAATAAAGCTAATGATTAATGACAGTGAAAAGTAGATGGAAATTGTTTAGTACATTGTTTATAGTAATAGTTACTATCGCAATTGTATATATTTATGCGACTGGTAGAGATAAACGATGTGTGTCTGCTGAATATACTGAAGCCAAGCAGAGTATGGATTTTCGAGAGATTAAACCTATAAAAGCGAAAGGTATGAAAAAGAAGTTGCAAAGTATATATGATAAAGTTTTCACAGTAGATAGAGAAGACTTAACAAATGCTAAACAGGTTTGGGAAAGGTTGCAGAAAGTGGGTTTTAATTCAGATGAGAGTGCGGGTTTGATTGATATGCTGATAGGTTTTAATGGAGATTTTATCTACTTTAAAGAGCTTAAAGAGCAGTTGAGTGATCCGACTCTAAGAGATGATGTTGCCGCAGAAATTATTTTGGCACTCTCTGGAACATATAGGGGGCAAAATGGGGCAAAGTTTCATATACCTAGCAATGAAAGAGATCGGGAGATACAGCAAGCTATTAGAGAAGAGATCGCCTCTCCCCATGGAAAAGAGTCGTTGTATATGGCACTGAAAAAACTGGGCTATGCAGAAAGTTATGAAACAGTAATGCAAACTCTGCAAGATATTCAAGATGATGAAGGGAGTTTGTTGGGTGAGCTACCTATTTATCGCTTAAAGTTAAAATATATCGGTATGGAAAATAAAAAAGATGATGCTAAAACGCTGGTAGATGAGATAGCAAAACTAGATGTGGAAATCCAAAAGAAACTTATGGGTTCGTTGTCTAAATTTGGCTACTCTGTAGGAGTTATAGGGGATGAAGAGTTGACGCAAAAATATATATCGGTAATCAAAAATAGTATGCCTAAAGTGTATCAGCCCGTTGATCATGACGAGATTTATCAAAAGGCGATCGAAAAAGTGAAGCAGGATAGTCGTTTTATGGAAATCTATAATACGATGAATGATAGAGACCAAGCGTACGATATGATGCGAAACTATATTCAATCAGAGTATGAAGATATGGAGTCAGAGGATGAAGATGTTAACAATAACTATTTGAGGCAGGATGCTTTTCAGGCGATTGCACGAGCTTTAAGTCCGGATCCAGGGGATTATCTAATTGGATATAAGAGGGCATTTTTTAGTACAAATGATTGGGATGAAAAGCTAGAGTATCTTAATGATTTTTGGAATCAAGTACATGAATATGGTGAGGATGATGTCAAAGAGCAGTTTCTCTTAGACAAAGAGATAAAGTCTGCTCTTGAAGAGGGCTTGCGTGAGGCTAATATGTCTCATGAAAATTTAGAAGAGATAAAAGAGTTTTTGAAGGATTTTCATTAGATATCTCCTAATAAGCATTATATCAGAAGCTTAAGAATCTTTTCATCTACTTTAGAGATCGCTAATTTTTCGATCTCAGAGAGTGAAAAGTAGTACTTCTCAGTTGGAATCTCCTCCTCCAAAAGATAAATATCACATAGAAGTTTGAAGTGGGTGTAGGTGTGTGAAACTTCTCCGATCGATTGTGCGCTTTTGGGTATCTTCTCGACCGATGGAAAGCCCCAAAGTCCATGCAAAAACCGCTTGGTTCTTTGGGTAAGTGAGAGACGATCATGGTGGCGGTAGATGAGGATATTTTCGATTCGTCGGGGAAGTGTTTTGGTTTGTTTTTGTGGATAGAGGGTAGGGTTTTCTTTACCTTGGCAAATCGTCTGGAGAGGGCAGTGAGTACATTTGGGTTGTCGAGGTGTGCAGATCAGTGCGCCGATATCCATCATCGCTTGATTGTAGTCAAAGGGGTTTTCACGATCAAGGAGTGTATATGCTTTTTCCCAAAGCTCTTTGGCAGTTGGGGTAGAGAGGGTGAAGAGACGAGAGAGTATGCGCTTGACATTGGCTTCCATCACCGGCACACTCTGTTTGAAAGCAAAAGCGCAGATAGCGTGAGCGATGTTGGGACCGATACCTGGAAGTTTTTGGAGTGCTTCGAGGGTATCAGGAAGGGTATCGATCTGCTGTGCAGATGCGTGAAGATGTTTGGCGCGATTGTAGTAGCCTAGTCCCTCCCATGCCTTGAGTACCTCGTCGAGTGAAGCGGATGCAAGAGCTTGGAGTGTGGGAAACTTTTGGAGAAAAGGGAAATAGTAGTGCTCTAAAACGGTTTTAACCTGTGTTTGCTGAAGCATCACTTCGCTGATATAGATTTCATACGGGTCGTCGCTGTTGCGCCACGGCAGATCTCTTCTACCGTAGTTTTCATACCAGCGATGAATCTGTCGGTGAACGGTTTTATACATCGAAAACAGGTGACCTCATTACTTCATTTTTGCCTTCTGCTCCATCTTTATATAGATATGGAGTATATCTATTGCGGCGGGGGTTACGCCGGATATCTCGCTTGCTTCAAATAGGGTAGGGGGGTTGTGCTTCTCAAGTTTTTCAACGATTTCGTTGCTAAGTCCGCTTACCTTTTTGAAGTCGAAGTTTTGCGGGATTTTGATGCTTTTTAGGTCTCTCATATTGTTGATCTGGGCTTGTTGCTTTTTGATGTAGTTGGCATATTTTGCCTCAACAAGGATAAGCTCGTTTATCTCTTTTGAGAACTCTTTTGTCTGCGGTACGAAGCGATGCAGAGTTTCAAAGTTACTGCCGGCTCTAGATAGAAGATTTTTTAGGGTTATTTTGTCGGTGATGGGTGTCTGTCCTAGCTCTTGTAAGGTGGTATTTGTCTCTTTTGTCGGAGTGGCGAAGTTGCTATCCATAAACTCCAAAGTCTCCGATAGAACTCTCTTTTTCTCCTCCACTTTTTGATAAAACTCCTCATCGACTAAACCAAGCTCATATCCGTACTTTGTAAGTCTGATGTCGGCATTATCCTCTCTTAAGAGTAGCCTAAACTCAGCTCTACTTGTAAACATCCTATATGGCTCTTTGGTTCCTTTTGTGACCAAGTCATCTATCAGTACGCCGATATAGGCTTCATCTCTGCCTAGTACTAACGGCTCTTTCCCCTCAAGCGACAATGAAGCGTTGATCCCCGCCATAAGCCCTTGTGCCGCCGCCTCCTCGTAGCCGGTAGTACCGTTTATCTGACCGGCAAGGTACAAGCCTTTTATCTTTTTTGTTTCAAGTGAGTGTTTAAGCTCCGTCGGATCGACATAATCATACTCTATCGCATAGCCGTACCTGACTATCTTGGCATTTTCAAGCCCCTTTATCGACCTTACCATCTCAAGCTGTACATCGACCGGCAGTGAGGTGGTAAGACCGTTTATGTAGTACTCAGTCGCCTCTATGGTTTGCGGCTCGATAAAGAGATGATGCCTCTCTTTGTCGCTAAAGCGATTTACTTTATCCTCTATACTCGGGCAGTATCTCGGACCCACACCCTCTATCTGACCGGTAAACATCGGTGCACGGTAGAAGTTTGATGAGATGATATCGTGAGTATTTGTGTTTGTATAGGTTATGAAGCAGGGGAGTTGAGTCGGGTTAAACTCCTCCTTGTTAGTACTAAATGAAAACGGTATCGGTTTTTCATCTCCGCCTTGCTCCTCCATCACTGAAAAGTCGATACTCTTGGCATCGATTCTAGGGCAGGTTCCCGTCTTTAGTCTGCCGACATTTAGTCCAAGCTTTCGCAGGCCTTTGCCAAGTTCGTACGAAGCAAACTCCCCCTGCCTTCCCGCTTGTTGGGTGTGTTCACCGATATGAATGAGTCCTGAAAGAAAAGTTCCGGTAGTTAGTACTAATTTCTTTGCGGTATATCTGTTGCCAAGCTGGGTTACAACCCCCGCAACTTCACCCTCGTTTGTGAGGATATCGGTTACTATCTCTTGTTTGACGGTGAGGTTTGGTGTGTTTAAGCAGATATCTCTCATATATATCGCATACCTATCCATGTCTATCTGCGCTCTACTTCCTCTAACCGCTGGACCTTTGGAGGCGTTTAGTATCCGAAACTGTATACCGGTAGCATCCGTAGCTTTTGCCATCTCTCCACCAAGCGCATCGATCTCTTTGACAAGGTGTCCTTTTGCAAGTCCGCCGATAGCAGGATTGCAACTTGCCGCTCCGATTCGCTCGACAAGTATGGTAATAAGAAGTGTCTTTTTGCCCATCCTTGCCGCCGCAAGTGAAGCCTCTATGCCTGCGTGTCCGCCGCCGACTACGATAATATCAAAATCCATCTATTTCCTTGTTTAGACTATTTTGATATTATATCAAAAGTTATTGATTTTAGGAGTGGAAGATGGGTAGAAGATTTTTTATACTGCTTGGATTGCTGCTACTTGTAGTATCGCTGTATGGTAAGTTTGGATTTCAAGAGAGTCAAAGTTTTGCGAAAGTTTCAACCGATAATCTACTGGCTATATCTTGGCAAAACGCTTTTTGTGAAACGCATAAAAAGAAAAGAGAGTGTCGTCAGCTTGAGAAGAGTAGTTATGCCGCTTCTCACTTTACCCTTCACGGTTTGTGGCCGCAACCAAGAAGCAAAGTAAACTGCCACGGTCCAAAAAAGGTTAAGCTTCCAAAAGCACTTTACAAAGAGCTTGCAGAGGTGATGCCGGCGGTAAAGAGTGGATTGCAAAATCACGAATGGAAAAAGCACGGCACCTGCTACGGCAAAAGCCCGTCAGAGTATTTTGAAGATGCTATCTCTCTTTTAAAGCAGATAAACACTTCACAAGTGAGAGAGTTTTTCGCGAGAAATGTTGGAAAAAGAGTAAGTGTAGAGCAGGTTAGAAGAGCTTTTGATAAGTCATTCGGAAAAGGAAGTGGGAGAAAAGTGAAGATGGTCTGCAAGAACGGACTAATCACCGAGCTTTGGATAAATCTAAAAGGAAAAATCACTCCTAAAACAGATATAAAAGAGCTTTTAAAGGGTGCGAAAAATGTTCACGGAGGGTGTAGAAAGGGAGTGATAGATAGGTTTGGTTATCAAGGTAGACGGTAGATTATCAAGGTAGATCAGCTCTATGAGTTAGCTCTTCCAAAAGAACTGTTGCATACGAGCCTTTGGGTAGGAAAAACTCAAGCTCTACATGAGCCTTTTCGGGGATATATTGCATTTTCATATCACTTGCCCATACCCAAGCAAATCTCCTCGCTCCACTCATCTTCGAGATAAAGGCTTCAGCCTCTTTGGCGATATCTTTTTCAAAATTTCCGGCGATACCGGTTGAGTTTTTTGCCCTTTTGCCGCAGAGCAGTCCGGTAACGGTTATCTCTCGGTTATAAAATCTTTCACTCTCTCTCCCTAAATCTTCGCACAAAAATAGCCTTCCATAAGGATAGTGGTGCATCAAATCACCAGGCAGGAGCTTAAAGAAGTGTTTCTGTTCTTTTATCTGCTTGATAGTTTCAAGTGGAAAGTTGTAAAGGTTATTTAACTCTTTAGTACTAAAGCCGTCAAACATCTTTGAGATCTCAACCCGTTTTGAGAGCCAGAGATTAAATAGATGACTTTGGTAAGATGAGATAAGCAGTTTTCTCACCCTCTTGCTTCTCTCTTTTCTTACTCCGCTTAGAAGCTCTTTAGCTTCTTTATGATTTTCGCCGCTTCTGCCAAATCTCTGATACCCGAAGTAGTTGGGAAACCCCGTCTCCTCTATCTTCTTAAAGACCTCTTGAAGCTTTAGTGCATCGACGCTACTTACCTTTTTGAGACGGATGAAGAAGTGGTTTCCTTTGAGATGCCCAAGCTTGATCTTATTTCTATGGTAGCTTGCAGAGAGGATTTTTATATTTGGGTGACTAAAACTTGCGACATTTGTTTCATGCTTTTTAGGGAGGGAGATGTATTGGGTTGTCATTCCCTCTTTATCTTTGAGACCGGCATACCCTATCTCCTTCTCTTTTATACCTATGTGATTTGATAGTGCTTTTAGCATATCCCAAGTAGTCATATCCTTCTTTCTAATCTCTAGTACTAGATGTTCTCCCTCACCGGTAGTTTCATAGAGCGGTACCTCTCTGACGACAAAATCGTTTGGGGATTTGTTAAAGTAAAAGTTGACGGGAGTGTGGTTTAGGTAAAAGAGTCTATTCAAAGTGATTCTCCTTGCAGATGGAGTGGTAGCTTCCTTCAACAGCTTTTGCAAAAAATGTCACTTTAGTACTAACTTTATCGGCTATCTTCTCTATCTTCTCGATATCCTCCTCTTTGCAGCTAAATAGCACCTCATACTCTTCACCACTACATAACTCGTCATGACTCAACGCTTTAGTAAACTCAAACCCGACGCCGTTTATCTCTGAGAGTCTGGAGAGCTCTTTGCTTAGTCCGTCTGATATGTCTATCGATGAGGTAAGAAGATGTGCAGCCTCTTTGATAAAATCTATCCGTAGTACTGGTGTGATAAATTTTGACTCTTTACTAATTTCCTCTCCTTTCATCAATTTTTCCAAATCCCTTTTAACACTTCCAAGACTTCCCGTATAGCCTAAAATATCTCCAATCTGCAAAGTATCTCTTCTGATGGGATGATCCGCTTTGGAAATAAATGTAGCCGATATCTCCAACTTATCTCCGGCAATCGTATCTCCCCCCACTATCTCAAACCCAAACTCATCCTGAGCTCTTTTAAATCCGCTATACAGCGCTTGCATATCGTTAGTACTAAAGATTTTAGGTATCATTACCCCAAGCAGAGCATAGAGCGGAGTAGCGTTTTTGACAAAGACATCGGAGAGATTTACGAGCATACTTTTGTAGGCTATCTCCTCCAGACTCATCCACTCTCTTTTAAAGTGCACATCCTCACAAAATAGATCTTTACTATATAGCCGGTCATCTATAAAAGCTGCGTCATCACCGATATATCTACTCTTAAAGAGTGAGATGAAGAAGCTCTCTTTATCCATATCTTTTTTCATAGGGGCTATTTTAGCATAAGTTTAAAACTTTTGTAGAAGTTTTAAGAAAATTGAAAAGGATTTTTCAGTAGTTGCTCATATGGATGTCAAATATGACGATCTACTAAAAAAATCATACTCGTAATATCAAGAGTGTCAAGTAACACTTGACACTCTTGATATATTTTTGATAAGATGTTGGCACAAAGGAGTCAAAAATGTCCACAATTATACTGATCATACTGATAGCAATTGTGCTGATCAAGCTACAAGATATCCATACAAATATTTTATATCTCAAAAAAAGATTAGATGCATTAGAACCGAATGTAAATAGCAAAAAACATAATGACAACAAATCGGTACAAATACTCAAAGAGCCTATTGAGGAGCCTACAAAAGAGGAATCTAGCGCTGTAGAGATACCTTTAGGGATTAAAGAGAGATTGACTACGAAGCATCAAATACCGAAAAAACCGATCAAAGAGCCAAGCTTTATCGATGACTTAAAGCGGCGTTTTGACAGCAGTTCGCTTGAAGATTTCTTTGTGGGAAATCTACTGCTCAATGTCAGTATCGTCACCTTTGTATTTGGTGTCGGGTTTTTCTTGAAATATTCGATTGATCAAAACTGGATCCCTATCTGGGGGCGGGTGATGATCGGGATTTTGATAGGATTGGGGATGTTGTGGGGAGGATATAAAACGCTTCACAACCCGCATAAACTCATCAGTGAGGGGCTTTTTGGCGGAGGGATTGCCATACTCTACCTCTCTATCTATGCCGGTTATGCTTTAGAGGGGTTTAAGTTTTTGAGTTTTAGCGTTGCTTTGACGGCAATGATCACTACAACCATCTTAGCCGGTGTGATCTCTGTACGCTTTAACTCTAAAGCAACGGCGCTATTTGGTTTGGTAGGCGGTTTTTTAACCCCGTTTCTCATCAACACCGCAGAGAAGAATATCGTCGCTTTGATGATCTATATTCTCTTGTTAAATATCGGAGTACTCTATATTGCTATATCGAAAAAGTGGATGGTGTTAAATTGGCTCTCTTTTTTGATAACCGCTTTGATCGAGATGACGGTGAGTCATCAATCAAAAGGGCATTTTATCTTTGTGCTTGTGAGTTTTGTGCTACTTTTTGTGATCTATTCGATCGTGCCGTTTATCCATGAGATCAGAGCCAAAAAGATCACGCTAGAGGACTCTCTCTTGAGGCTCTTCGGCGCCAATATCGTTATCTTTTTGCTTGTGACGATATCGTTGCTAGATCAACACTCACTCCACTCCAAAGCGGTGAGTATCTTGACGACCGCTACGGCGCTCTATCTCTTTGCCTATGCATACTATCTCAAAAGGATAGGGGATTTTACAAAAAATCTCTATTGGATTGTCATTGCCGCAGCACTTGGGTTGCTGATATTGACGCCGGTTTTACTCTTTGACGGAAATGTGCTCAGTGCCGCTTGGGCGATAGAGGCGTTAGTACTATATTGGGTATCCTATAAGAGCGAACAACCACGGATGCTATGGTTTTCCGTAGCGGCTTTTGCATTTAGTTTTCTTCGATATATGATCGGCAGTGTTGTGCAGCTTTCTCATATCTATGTGGATGGTACCTATTATAGCGATCTATTTGCCCAATGGATCACCGCAATTGTAGTGATTGCGGCATTTCTTCTACCCTTTAAACTACCGAAACAGCATCTTGACGGTTATGACTTACGCATCTATATCCCGATCGCCGGAGTCTTTTTGCTCTTTAGCTTTTTAAATTTTCAAGTCTATAACTGGGCAACACACAGCATCCCGCAAGCAAAAGAGATCTCCATCACGCTACTATGGGTGATCTTTGGTATCGCACTCTTTGTCTTTAGCTTTTTCAAAGATATCGACTTGGGTAAACAGGTGAGCATCGGCTTGATCATTCTTGCCGTTTTAAAAGCCTTTTTCCACGACTTGGCTGAAGCAGATGCGCTATATAGGATTATTCTCTTTATCGTTGTCGGGATATTGTTGTTTGTGTTGGCTTATTTTTATAAGAGAAAGAGGGAGTAGGATTGGGTAGAGAACGCGGGCTGGGTAATTTAATCATCGTTACAGCTTTTGCTTCTCCATTTTGTGTGATGATAATAGGTTGTCAATTTTCATTTACACTATTTATAACATCAGAGGTTTTTATTTTTAATCTGTAAAATAGTTTTTAAGTTAGATCCCAAGTTTCAATTAAAATCTACTCATTTGGTTCAAATTTGGCTAATGATCCTGATAGGGAGGGTACCGAAGCGTTTTTTGCCTCTATACTTACCTTTACTAAACGACAGTTAGTATCGGTTGGGATACTTTTTATGTATGGTAAAATATCTTTTGCCATACTAGTAAATCTGTATGGATAACCATTTCCCACCTAACATTAGCAATATTTTCTTGTCAGTTTGTGTTTTTAACCAATCATTACCACTTAAAGTACTTTAGCGAGTTCTTTTTTTAGGTTACAACGGGGGCACGGGTGAGCGAAGTGTCCGAGACAACGACTGACTTGATGAATAAGCGATTTTACTCAATCAAGTTTTTTAACTCTTAAAAGTATTTTAGCAAAATAAAGTTAGAAAACAGGGCAAGGGTAGCTTATTCATCATCAAAGGATTTGTTATCATTAGTAGCATAACATTATTTTGATTTGAAGTATTTGATTTTTGTTATCCATTCTTTTTTTAATTCCCAAAATACTGCTTGAATAGAAGAGCCTAGGTCAGTTCCATGATAAGCAGGATCAAGTTTTTCCCAATGAAATATAT
>JALWLO010000079.1 GCA_027084135.1 Campylobacterales bacterium
CTTTGATAGCTTGTGCCTGAATAGAGTTGTACGGTGGAATCACACAGCAGTAACTCATCTCAAAACCGACACAGTGCATACCAAGTTCGTAATTGATAAAGATATTGAAGTCGTTTTTCGGCTCATATCCCGTCATAGATTTGCCGTTTTTGATAAAAGTCCCCTTTTTCAACTTTGTCAGTTTAAAAGGAGGATTTTTATCGTAAGCTAAGGCACTTGTTACAAAAAGTGTAGATGCCGCAGCCACCACGATCGAGGTAGATAATAATCTTTTTGATCTCATAGTTTTTCTCCACAAAGTTTTTTTAGTGTGGATTAATTATAAAAATTTCTTATTTAAAAAAAGATTAAAAAGCGTAATTTACTATAAAATATAATTATATATAAGCTGGAAATTAAAATGAAGTTATGATGAGTATTTGGGGAATTTGTGAGAGAATAGGATAGTTATCCTCTCAATTTGTTTTTTTGGATTTGATAAAATTATCAAAATGGCTATTATGTTCTAAATTCTTCCAATTTTTTATTAAGTTGTTCGGTACTTTTTGTAAGCTGTTTTAGTGAATTTTCCATCTTGTTGACCTTTTGGACATTCTCTTCACCATATTTATTGATCTGTGAAATCTCTTCAAGAATTTTTTCTATCTCTTTTGAGACTTTTTTAGAAGAGTTGGTTGTCTCTTCAACCGCTTTTGTAGTAACCTCCATCTTTTCATAAGAGTTACTCATATGCTCTTGAGCTTGTGATGATAACTCTATCAACTCTTTGACGTTATCAGCATTTTGACTCATTTGATTGCTGGCGTCTATGATGGATTGAACGATGACATTTATTGTTGTATTGATATCTAAGAGTGATTTTTGTGTTCGCTCAGCAAGCTGTCTAACTTCATCGGCTACGACGGCAAATCCTCTACCGTGTTCTCCAGCTCTTGCCGCTTCGATGGCGGCATTTAAGGCAAGAAGATTTGTCTGTTCAGCAATATCGCTAATAACATCAAGAACACTTTTTGCCTCATTTGCTTGAGTTGTAAGTTCGCTTAACTTCTCACTCAACTCAAATTCACTTTCAGAGTTTTGCTCTATTTTTGAGCTAAGTTCAAACAGCATCTCTTTTGTTTTATTTAGATTCTCTTTGGTCTCTTCTATGGTACTAACGGCATTAGAGGAGAGTTCAAGCGATGATGATAGGGTTTGATCGATGGAGTTACCTTTTTTATAAAGATCTTCAACGATTTTAGCACTCTCATTGACTTTTTGGGTTATCTCTGAAGCGATATTTGAAAACTCTTTTGTGATTTTGAAGTTTTGGTGTCCGGTCTCTTTGGCTTCTGAAATGGTATGCTGTATCCTCTCTATAAAGGCATTTATCCAATTACTTGTTGTTGAAAGTTCATCTTCGCTTTTTGTAGTAAGTCTTTTGGTCAAGTCAGCTTCACCGGAAGCCAAATCTTTTGTCATATGTATCATCTCATTTAGCGGAGTTTTTAGCCATTTTCTTATAACAAATGATAAAAATAGTATTACAGCCAAATTTCCAAGTATCATGATAAGAATTTGTCTATATGTATTTTTCTTTGCATTATCGATAATCTCGTTTACCACACTGATAGGTTTACCTACTACAAAATATCCTATCTCCTCTCCTTTGAAATTTTTAATTGGTAGTTTTGTGATCAAAAAGTTATCACTTATCGTATAATCTCCTTTAAAGTTTATATTAACCCCATTTTGTAGATCTTGTAAAAGTTTTTGATCAATATGTGAACTATTTTGCGCTACTACATATTTGCCGACTATTGGATTATTAGATAATTTTTTAGCTATAGAGAGCATCTTCTTATCAAGTAGGACTATGGCTTTAGCACCTAAAATTTTTTCTGTTTCTACTATATTGCTTCTAAAGCCCATGATAACCTCAACGCTTCCTATATATTTGCGATTTTCATCAAATATAGGTGCCAATCCTCTAAATGTAAGACCTGTCCTTCCAACTTCGATAGCTGAAAGTGGTTTTTTGGTCTCTTTAACCCTATTTATAGTGTGTCTAAAGGAGCTTAGATCATCTCCATTCTTCTTAGGTTTCCAGGCTCTTAAGAAGCTTTTGACATCTGCTGTATGGATATGTATCTTGATATTTCTAAATTTTGTGTGTTGTTTATAGTCATCCATGATTTGTTTGCAAATTTTATAGACTATCTCTTTATCTCCACTTATTAAACCGGATATTATGAGAGGGTTATGTGAGACATTTATAGCATTTGTCAAAGCTACTGACTCTTTCTCATCAAATGTCTTTTCTATAAGGGGTATCATTGTCACTGCCTCTTTCTTATAAGTTTTTTGTTCTGTATCACTAATACTGCTTAGTGAAAACAAGACAACAGATAAAACTGCGATAACCAAGGTTATAATTAGTGGCACATGTATCTTTGCAGCGATCGATTTCATATTTACAAATTTCATCTCTCTCTCCTTAAAATCTATATTTTATTACAAATTTTGATGTATTTTGTGTTTTATCTTTGCCTTCATAACCGTCAAACTCCGTTGTTCTTTGAACATTAACCAACATAAACATCAAGTCTTTGTTTGGCATATATTTGAGTTTAGTATCTGTTTCACTTGCATCTTTTTGGGTATTTGGCAAAGAGGATTTTGAGTATATCGCATGTGATACCATTAGTGATATCCCTTTTGGCAGTTTACCGTTAAAGGTCGGTACCTTGTACTGAGCTATAAATTTATAGGCATCAACATCGGGTCTATAAGCATTTTTAGAGATGGATGAGCTTGTAAATGCCGGGTCTCCGCCCCAGAGATTAAATATCTTGTCTGAGTTACTTTTGTTGTATGCGGCTATAAATTTTAACTCTTGATAACTGAGTGCCCCTTTTAAACCGAAAAGCATAGGTGTTCCGCTCTCATTTTTAACCTTTTGAAGCATAAATTGTGCGCCGATCATCGTCTTTATGCCGTTTGAGAGTTCCTCTTTTTTCATAGCATCTATATAAAAGATATTAACTAAATCATTTGTAAAATATTCCCATGCCTGAATTGTAGTATTTGGTAGCGACTTGTTTAAAATTCCCCCAAGAAAGAGATAGCTATTATCATCACTACCGGTAATTTTGCCCATATTTGTCCATTTCCCCCTTCTTATACCGTTTTGTGGCAATGATAACTCAGTTACATCAGGAGTCGGGTCATCGTCTACGCTATAAACTTTAACACTTCCGGCAGTTCCAGTCTTTTCACCGATTCTACTCCAATCAGACAGTGCTCTTGCACCATATGCCATTCTAGGTATAAAACCACCGATAACTATACTTTTATCCAATATTTCTCGTGATGAAAATATCAATCCTTCATATAGGTTCGGTACTGTTGAGGTAGCGTTATGTGTCATAGGGGTATTTAGCCTAAAATGACCGGCTTTAAATTTTGTCTTACCTTTTTTATACTTTATATAAGCTTCTTCTATTTGGTATTTGGTATCAAGGATATGATCACCTATATTTTCACCCATAAAGGCACCTTTTGTGATCCTCTTATTTTTGTCAGTAAGACCTGTATCACCAACTATCGAAGCGGATATTTTGGCATCAAAGCCGTTATATGTAGCTGTCTGATAAGCTAAATTTAAATAGTAAAAACTTCCTGTTGTGGTATCATAACCGTTATCCTTTCCGTCAAATGTGTGACCTAATTTAATATTTCCGCTTATTTTTTCATGGGCAGAAGCATTTATAAGTAATAATGAACTTAGTACCAATGACCTAAAAAATATCTTCATAATTTAATAACCTTTTGAATGTTTTATAT
>JALWLO010000080.1 GCA_027084135.1 Campylobacterales bacterium
TCTTATCTCACTTTTGGTCGGCTTGGTGGTTGGTGCTGTTTTAATGATGATAAAATCTATGATAAGTGTGAGGGCTTATAAAAAGGAGCTTGAGGATTATAAAAAGCATCTTGAGAGACAGATGAAATTGACTCAAGACGGTGTTGAAAAACTGACTAAAGAGAATGAGAAGTTAAAAAAAGAGAATGAAAATTTGAGAATAAATGTTAAAACACTCTCGCAAAAACCGGGTAGAAGTGAGCTGAGACTTTTAAATATATATGATTTGGCTCTTAGGAAGATGAATGCCAAAGCGCCTGGATTTGCACAAGGATGGGAGATGGCGCTGCAAGAGGCGGAGAGAGAGTATGAAGAGAATGAAGCCGGTCTGAAAAGTGTGATCAAGAAGGTTTTTTCTCCGGGTATCACTCATAAAGTAATAGATACTGAGGCGGATGAGAGTAAGTAATTTTACTCTATTTTAATCTCAGGGTGTTGTATATCACTTTGAGGCTGCTTGTTTTGTTTAACACTTTGTTTACTACTCTTTTTTTGAGTAGTATGGATTGGAGCTTTTGGAAACTCAAAGAGGATCGGCTCTTTGGATTTGAACTTCACATAAATCAAAACCGTATCACCCTTTTTGGACTGCATCACTTTAAACTTTTCGCAATCGCTTTGAACTTTACTGATATGGTAGTAGTTTGCATTTTCACTATTTTTCTTTGAAAACGGGAGTATGGATTCGATTCTTAGTAGGGTATCGTTCTCTCTGGCTACAAACCAAGAGACATAGGGCATCTCTATATTGTAAATAGAGTTCTTAGTTTGTAGTTGAAGTATCGTGTTGTCTCGATCGGTGATGTTGATATCGCTACTTAGAAAGATATCATCATATAGAAGGTCGCTGATCTTATCGGCTATCGAAAAATGATTGACACTTTTGGATAAGACGGTGTTGCTTTTTTGTAGTGATCCGATCGTATTATAGAGAAATATAGCGATGATACTGAGTAAAAATATAGAGATCATCAGCTCAACAAGTGTAAAGCCTCTTCTACTCATCTGCATCCGTCGTCACTCCGGGGTTGGTCACAGGTAAATAGACTTTGTAGGCAAATGTGGAGTAGTGTTTACCAAAAACGGTGATCTTTTCATATATCAGTGTCAAGTCCATACCGTTGTCGCTTTCACTATCGTTTTGATCGTTACTTCCCGGTAGTGAAAGTGTAGAAAAGGCTTCATGTCTATAAGTGACCTTTATATTGTCAAGATATTTTCTGATATCGTCATCTATATCACCATAGCTATCTTCGATAAATTGGTAGAGTGTCATATCTTTATTGTGAAGGTCGTTAGAGTTATGGGTAAAGGCTATCGAAGAGAGTCGATCAAATGAGATCTTATCTCGTAAAAACTCAAAATTCTTTTTGCTGTTGACGGAGATTTGCAACAGACCGACACCGACGATGGCTAGGATCACAACTGATACCAAAACCTCTATAAGCGTAAAGCCGTTAGTACTACTATTTCGCATCTTCTAAAGTAACCTTTGAAAAATGACTATTTTTATAGATTTCTAGAGCCTCACCCAAATCATCACTGATATTGACATCTCTAAAGTAGGGGAAAAATATAAGGTACTTTTCACCCTGTTTTACGATATAGGTGCTTGAACTACCGTTTGGATAGATTACAAAATCAAAACAGCTCTTGATAACCTTATCCTCCAATCGAAAGCTTTTCCACTCTATCTCTCTTGAAGCGCCACCGGCGTCATCCTTGTATGCTACCAAATCTTTAAATTCACTAAACAGGAGTTTCGGTTTGTACTTCTCTTTGATCTTACCGTTTATGAAGACTACCCCTTTTGTACAGTTGTCATACAGGAATAGTTCCACTTTTTTACCCTTTGACCAGAGTGGGAGTAGGGCACCTTTTATATCTTTGAGATGTGAGATCTGGACAGTTCGGTTAGTACTAAAGTTAGATACGACGATCGCATATACCAAGCCTATGATTACAATGACGATCATCAACTCAAATAGGCTAAAGGCGCTTCTTTTGCTCAAATACATCTCTT
This sequence comes from Campylobacterales bacterium, assembly GCA_027084135.1. Lineage (GTDB taxonomy): Bacteria > Campylobacterota > Campylobacteria > Campylobacterales > QNZT01 > QNZU01. Next base: position 2,063 of record JALWLO010000080.1, read on the forward strand.
TCAAATCTTTCATTTAAACTCAGATTATACCAAATTATTATAATATAAGCTATCAAATGATTTGAGGAAGATGGTATGTTAGCAAAACGGGTACTGCTTCTTGAAGATGATATAGCGCTAAATGAGACGATTAGCGAGTATTTGGAAGAGATAGGCTATGAGGTGGATGTGGTCGAAGATGGGGAAGAGGCGCTTGATAAAATCTATGAAAAGTGCTATGACATACTTTTACTTGATGTCAATGTCCCACATCTAAACGGGTTTGATCTGCTTAAAGAGGTGAGAGATCGAGATGTAAAAACACCGGCGATTTTTATCACATCACTCAACTCCGTGGATGACCTTAGTAAAGGTTATGATAGCGGATGTGATGACTATATACGAAAACCTTTTGCGCTCAAAGAGCTTGAGGTAAGGATGGAGAGCATCCTAAAGAGAGACTATTTTCACGCAAATAATACCGATAAGATAGATATCGATGACAATATCTACTATGATGTGGATAAAAATAGCCTCTTTATCGATGGAGAGGAGCAGCAGTTAAATAAAAAGGAGGCGAGACTCCTCAAGCTATTTCTCAAAAATCAAAATAGAATCATCTCTCATGAGAAGATCTATGATACGATTTGGGATTATGATGAGACATACTCGGAGGCGAGTTTAAGAACTTATATCAAAAATCTAAGAAAATTGATAGGAAAAGAGAAGATTGTTAGTATCAAAAAGCAAGGATACAAGTTTACAACAGAGCGAGAAGAGAACTCTTAGGTCTTTCTTATTTTTATACATCTTTTTGGCTCTTTTGATACTTCTTTTTAGTGGGATCATCTACTACAACACACAAAAAGATCTTATCCTAAGTGAACAGTTAAATAGGCTTAGAAACTACTCCGATCAGATGATCTCTAAGCTTAGATTTATGCATGAAAACTTTAAACCGGGGATGGAGTATCCAAGAAGTAGGCACTATAATTCTGCCATCTATGATGCAAGTTATAAAGAGATATTTTCAACACTTAAAAACAAAAATGTGGATTTTAATAAAAATATCTATGTCATAGAAGATAAAATCCACTATGTGAGAGTGCTTGAGAGATACTATTTGGGAGCAATTTTTTTAGTGATAGAGGTAGATGATAGTAAAAATATCTTAGAAAGCATAAAGTTCGAACTTTTGGTTTACGGTTTAGTACTATTTTTGATACTGGTTATCGGCGGTTACTTTTTGCTGAAGTTGATGCTAAAGCCTATGAGGGACTCTATCTATCTGCTGGATAGATTTATCAAAGATACGACTCATGAGTTAAATACGCCGGTTAGTACTATTTTGATGAATATAGAAGCGATACCAAAAGAGAAACTTGATGATAGACTCAAAAAGAGAATCAATAGGATTGAGGTTGCCTCTAGAACCATTTCAAATCTCTATAATGATTTGACCTATGTAGTACTCAAAAATCAAACGATCTCAAAAGATGAGAATGTGGATTTAAAAGGGTTGATAGAGGAGCGGGTTCTCTTTTTTAAAGTTATGTGTGAACAAAAGAGGATAAAGTGCTATTTGGATCTGGATAACGGGGTGGTACTACACATAGATAGACAAAAGATAAGCAGAATCATAGACAATCTCCTCTCAAATGCAATAAAATACAATAAAAAGGGGGGAACAATCACTCTAGTACTAAAGAGTCACTATTTTGAAATCATCGATACGGGGATCGGTATGAGTAATATGGAGATCAAAGAGATCTTTAAACGATATAGTCGTTTTAATAAAAATGCGGGAGGATTTGGAATCGGTTTAAATATCGTCGATACAATCGCAAAAGAGTATGGTTTAAAAATAGATATCAAGTCCAAGCCAAATGTCGGGACGGAGGTGAGGGTCTCATGGTAAGAGTTTTCATATTAGTACTAGCTATCTCTCTATTTACTTTTGCGGAGCAAAGCGTAGATAGTAATGCTACAAAACATCTAGATAAAAATAGTACTATTGTCGTGAGTATTAAAAATAGTAAAAAAAATATATTTGAAGAAAATTGCCTCTCATGCCATAACCATCTCTCCTTTACCCTTGAAAATATATTTTTTAAATACCTCTTAAAATATAGCAGTGAGATATCGGTCAAAAATGCGATGATAGACTATCTTAAAAATCCAAACCCGGATACGACCGTTATGCCAAAGAGTTATGTTAGGGTATTTGGCATCAAAAAGCCTAGCAAACTGAGTGATGAAGAGTTGAAAAAAGCGGTCGATATCTATTGGGAAAAGTATAAAGTTTTTGGGAAGTTGAGATAGTTATAAATATATTTTGATATGTTAAAATAGAGATTATTGTTATGGGTTTTATGAAGAGATAAAATAAGGGATATAAGTTGACTAAAAAAGAGTTAAAAAGAGAATCTATCATACAAGCGGCACTCAAACTATTTTCTACTAACGGTTTTCATAAGACCACTATCCCAGATATCGCAAAATCATTAGGTATGAGTGTCGGTAATTTATATAACTATTTCAAGTCCAAGGATATTTTAGCAAAAGAGATTATCAAATATACATCCGATATTTTAGGAGATGAGATCAAAAAGATAAATATGCTTGATATGAGTTCTAAAGAGAAGATTAGAAAAATTGTTGAACTCTATTTTCAAATGGCTAAAGAGAAGCCGGAAATGATAGAGTATTTTTTAAGGGTATACCTATCCCACAGAGAGGTTTTTGATGACGGTTGCGAGGGGATGATATGTGTTTCAAGTTTTGTGACGGAGATTATGCTATTTTTTGATAAAGGTGTCGAAGGCGGTGAACTTAGAGATCAAGATTTCTTTTCCGCATTTGGGCTATTTATGGGATATTTGGGAGGTATGGTATTTTTAAAAGGTGAGAGTATATTGCCCAAAGATCTGGATGAGTATATTGACGATATATCCGAAAATATATATAATGCACTCAAAAAATGAAAAAATTAAAACTCCTTTGGCTCCAATCTCTAACCTGCAACGGAAACACTCACTCATTTTTTAACCATAGTGATCTTTTTTCTATACTTTCACATTTTGAACTTATCTACTTTCCGTTGATTGAGACAAACTACACTTTGCAAGATATCTTAAATAAAGAGGTAAAGTGTGATATCTTAATCATCGAGGGTTCAATCAAAAATGATCTATCCAAAGATGGTCAAAATATCAAGGGGTTGATAGAGTATTACGCAAATATGGTAAAGTATATCATAACTGCGGGAACTTGTGCCACTTTTGGAGGAGTGTTTAAGTCATATGATAGTGAAAATATCAGCGGTTTTGCTTTTGATAGGGAGGAGCCTCTTGAAAATTTTACGAAGTTTTACAAAAAGCTCATCTCCCTGCCGGGCTGTCCGGTTCATCCAAAGTGGTTATCTTATGTACTACTTATGATAGCAAACGGTAAAAGAGTTCCCTTAGATGATAAAAATAGACCCCAAGAGCTTTATAATATAACAGTTCATACGGGATGTGTAAGAAATGAGTATTTTGAGTGGAGAGTCGATATCAAAGGTTTTGGACATAAAGAGGGGTGTTCATTTTATGAAAACGGCTGTCAAGGTCCATATACACGCGGTAGTTGCAATAAAATTCTATGGAGTGATATAAGCTCTAAAACTGTTGTAGGTACTCCCTGCTTTGGCTGTACGGAACCCGATTTTCCGAAACAGAGACTCTTTTTTACAAAAACAAATATGGGAATACCCCAATATATGCCCTTAGAGGTACCCAAAAGAGCTTATCTAACTCTAACAGGTATAGCAAAGAGTTTTCATATAAAAAGATTAGAGAAAAAGTTGATCGAGTATAAAGATGATAGTTAAAAAAATCATAGAGAAGGTAGAGGGGGAAGCAAATGTAAGCTTCAAGTTTAAAAATGGAAAAATAAGCGATGTTGATATCAGCTTTGATATTTATAGAGGTATCGAAGAGATACTCAAAAAGAGACCGCCAAGAGATGCTCTAATAATCACTCCAAGGGTTTGCGGTATATGCAACCATGCCCATTTAATCGCATCGGTTAGTACTATAGAAGATGGTTTGCAAAATAGCGGCTTAGAGTTTGAGTTAACGAAAAAAGCAAAAGATATAAGAGAGTTTACACTCTCATGTGAATTGATTCAAAATCATATAAAATGGCTATATCTGACTATTTTCCCCCATCTGGATAGATTATTAAAGAGGGAAAATAGGCAAAATTATGCTCTAAAAGCTTCCTATTTCACATCTACCGTTACAAAAGCGATAGCTATCTTTGCGGGTCAATGGCCGCACTCAAGTTACGCGGTGGTAGGAGGGGTAACATGTGATCCTACTTATATTGATATCACTCAAGCCTTAAATTATGTAGATGAATCCATTAGATTTTTTGAAAAGGTTGTAATAGGAGTATCATTAGATGATTATCTATCTATCGCCACTATATCAGATCTCTCTGTTTTAGAGGGAGATTTGGCAAAGCTTCTTTATGATTTAGGAGAAAACGGTTTTGCCCACATAGGCAAGAGTTTTGATAGGTTTTTATCTTTGGGTGAGAGTAGGATATCCAAAAAAGCAAAATCGATAGCCACAACAGTTTCCAACATTGATGAAAAATATATACAAGAGTATCGACAAAAAGGATCATTTGCAAAAGCGGTTAAATATAAAGATAGGTACTATGAAGTTGGACCTCTTGCAAGAGCTATGGTAAATAGGGAGCCCATTATTAGAAGTTTGCATAAAAAGTATAAAGATTCAACACTTATTAGGATCTTTGCAAGAGTACATGAGACAGCTTTGCTTCTAAAACAAACAAAAGATATTTTAATAGATTTGGATATCAGCCAAGAGAGTTGCGTACTGGATAATAAAATAGAGATTGACAATATCAAAGGCAAAGCCGCGGTAGAGGCTGCAAGAGGTTCACTTATTCACAAAATAGAGGTAGAAAACTCGCTCATCAAAAGCTATGACATCATCACTCCAACACAATGGAACTTATCAAATCATGCCGCTGCATCACATGCAATGATAGGTTTGGATGATGAAGAGATTGCATCGTTTGTTTTTAGAACATTTGATGTCTGCTCGGTTTGTACCACTCACTAAAAATGAATAATCATTCAATAGGTATTTAGTTAAAACATTGTAAAATTAGAATGAATATTCATTTATAAAGGAGAAGTGATGGCTAGTAGTAGAATAGATGCTATAAAAAATCTTTTTACCGCAAAGAGTGCTAAGGTGGAGACCAATAGAGGTGAGGAGTACTACAAAAAACTTTATCATCAATGTGAAGAGAGACTAAACACTCTTATGAACATGGCACCGATAAATAGTAAAATCAACATACAAGATGCTATCGAAGAAGAGGGTGTCAATAGAAGAGACTTTTTAAAGTGGGCATCGGCTACTACGGCAATGCTTATGCTTCCGGCATCTTTTACCCCACTTGTTGCTAAAGCCGCAACACTCATGAATAGAGTTCCCGTTATTTGGATTGAGTTACAAGATTGTGCCGGAAATTCAGAGGCACTTATCAGAAGTGATGGACCAAAGATAGATAAGATTTTACTAGACATTATCTCTTTAGAGTTTCATGAGACTCTGATGGCTCCATCCGGTCATCAGGCAGAAAGGCAGTTAGAGGATGCCGTTGAAACCTTTAAGGGTAAATATTTGCTCTTTGTAGAGGGGTCGGTTCCTATGGGTATCGACGGTCATTTCGGTACGATTGGTGCAAAAGCAGAAACTTTTATTGAGCATTTAGAGAGATTATCAAAAGATGCGGCTGCCGTTATCGCTGTCGGTTCGTGTGCGACATTTGGAGGTATTCCGGCTGCGGCTCCAAATCCTACAGATGCCAAAGGGGTTATGGAGGTTGTAAACGGTAAACCAATCGTCAATATTCCTGCATGCCCCGCAAATCCGGCAAATATGGTGGGAGTGCTATTGCACTTTGTATTAACCGGACAGCTTCCGGAGCTTGATTCACTTCTTAGACCGAAGTTTGCATTCGGTTATCGAATCCACGATAATTGTGAAAGGAGAGCACACTTTGATGCCGGAGAGTTTGTAGAGGAGTGGGGAGATGAGGGTGCTAAAAATAACTTCTGCCTCTATAAAATGGGTTGTAAAGGTCCTATGACATTTAATAACTGCTCTATCATTAGATATAACGAAGGCGTAAACTGGCCGGTAGGTGTAGGAAGAGGGTGTATCGGATGTAGTGAACCCGATTTTTGGGATAAATATGCCTACGAGAGACCCATGGCAAATGCAAATATCAAGGCTCCGACAGGCGGTGTGGAAAAAACAGTTGACGAGTTTGGATTAGGCTTGCTTACAGCAGCGGGTATAGGTATAGGTATTCATGCGGCTGCGAGCATGGTAGCGGGGAAAAAAGATAATCAAGGAGAGGCATAATGGCTAAACAACATATCATAGTAGATCCGATTACAAGAATAGAGGGGCATTTAAGGATAGAGGCGATTATCGAGGATAATAAGATTGTAGATGCGTACTCATCTTCTACGATGTTTAGGGGAATTGAGACGATAATGAAGGGGCGTGATCCGAGAGATTGCGGTTTGATGGCTATGAGAATTTGCGGTGTATGTACCGGAACGCACTATCAAAGAAGTATCGAAGCGGTTGAAGATGCGTTTAATATCACGATTCCTAAAAACGCAAGACTTGTTAGGAACTTGATTCAGGGTGCACTATATGTGCATGACCATCTGGTTCACTTCTACCATCTACACGCACTTGATTTTGTAGATGTCGTTTCAGCTACTAAAGCCGATCCGGCTCTAGCGGCGCAGGAGGCTGCAAAGTGGGCGGAAGTAGCGGGGTACAAGCCATATTTTTCAGGTGCGGAAGATTTTAAAGCTGTACAAGACAGAGTCGTTAAGTTTGTAAAAGAGGGTAGATTAGGGATATTCGGTAACGGATATTGGGGTAATGAGCACTATAAATTAACTCCTGAACAAAATCTAATCGGTGTCGCACACTATCTTAAAGCGCTTGATATCCAGAGAGATTTAGCTAAGATGCAGGCGATTTTCGGCGGTAAAAACCCACATCCTCAATCTATCGTCGTGGGTGGAGTTACATGTGTCCAAGATATTCAAAACCCTGCGAGAATCGCACTTTTTAAAGAGCTTCTAGAAGAGGGAAGAGAGTTTATTAAAGGAGCGTATCTTCCAGATGTCTATATGGCCGGAACGATGTATAAAGATGAGGCTACCGATAATGAGGCTACCTATAAAGGGGTAGGCGGAACAGGTGGCGGACTATTGAGCTATATGAGTTATGGAGATTTTAGACTTGATGATACAGGTTTTTATAAATCGGCTTTGCTCTTTCCTCAAGGGTTAGTACTAGATGGCGATCTCACAAAACTCCATAAACTTGATACCTCAAAGATAACCGAAGATGTAACGCACTCTTGGTATAAGGGAACCGGAAAACCTGAGCACCCTTATGACGGTACTACTATTCCAAACTATACCGGTTTAGAGAAAAAGGATGACGGTTATGCCTATCTAAAGACTAAAGAGAAATACTCTTGGATTAAATCGCCGAGATATGACGGTAAGCCTGTAGAGGTTGGCCCACTTGCTAGGATGGTGATTGGATATGTTGCGGGAGATGATAGGATTAAGAAGTATGTCGGTAATTTTCTAAAAAGATCAGGTCTTCCAATCGAAGTACTATTTTCAACCGTTGGTAGAACCGCGGCAAGAGCAATTGAAACGGAACTTATGGCAGATGTTATGATGGATTGGGTAGATGAGTTAGCAAAAAATGTAGCAAGCGGAGATCTGAGTACATGGAGTGAGTTTGATTTTGAAGAGGTTTCTAAAGATACAAAAGGGGTTGGTTTAGCTGAAGCACCGAGAGGAGCTTTGGGACACTGGGTTAAGATCCAAGATGGTAAAGTTACCAATTATCAAGCTATCGTACCTTCTACTTGGAATGCCGGTCCAAGAGATGGAAAAGGGCAAATGGGTGCGTATGAAGCATCACTAATCGGTACGAAAGTTGCAGATCCTGAGCAGCCTTTAGAGATCATTAGAACGATTCATAGCTTTGATCCTTGTATCGCTTGTGCGGTGCATGTAGTCGATACGAAAGGTAAGGAGTTGGCTGTCTATAAGGTCGATCCTACTTGTACTTTTTAAGGAGGATAGCATGAAAAAAGGATACAAAAGAGTTGAGCGAATGACTCCGGCGATGAGAGTCATCCACTGGGTGAATGCTATCTCTATGGTTGTAGCGATAGTAACGGGGCTTTATATCGCGGCTCCATATTACCAAACTTTTATCGCTGAGCCGGCGGTTGACAAGTATGTAATGGCATGGAATAGATGGGGACACTTTATCGTAGCGATTATATTTGATGTAACATCTATCATCGTGGCATATCTCTACTTCTTTTCGAGATTTGAGAAACCTATCAAGAAGTTATTGCCGACTCCAAAAAACATAAAAGAGTTTTTTGCGGTACTATTAAACTTAATCACCCTCAATAGAACGAAAAAGTTTGACTCAAGCCATAGCGATAGCTTTAATACCGTCTATTTTACGATTTTTCATCTACTTTTAGCATGGATGCTTTTTACGGGACTGCAACTCTATGTTCATGGTTTGGAAAGTGGACAAAGTTCTATAGGTAGTTGGTGGCCGAGTCTGCTTCATCTCGCTACCGATTGGACGATACCTGTAAGTCATACATTAGTAGGTGCTTCAACCGGTGTTGCATCTATAATGGATGTGAGGATAGTACACCATATAACAATGTGGATAATTATTACTTGGGTGGTATTTCACATCTACTACCAAGTTTGGAGAACAATTTTTTGGCAAGAGGGAGATATCGCTATCGCATTTGGCGGAAGTAAATTTGTAAAGGAGGATAAAGAGGCGTAAGTCTCTTGCTTCCTATAATGGCAAAAGTTGCGCTGATAGGTATGGGCAATATCATGTTTTATGATGAGGGGCTTGGTACCTATCTGGTAAAATATATCGAAGCAAACTACCAAATACCGGATAACTTAGAGATTGTTGACGGTGGCTTAATGGGATTTGGATTGATGAGCTACTATCAAGAGTTTGATAAGTTACTGTTTGTGAGTACCACTTCAAAAAGAGGGGAGGCGGGTGAGATATTTAGATATAGTGCCGATGAGATGCTCAGACTCGGTAAAACGCGTCAAAGTGCAAATGAGGTAGAGGTTGCTATGATGATAGAGATATGCTCTATCAAAGAGAGTATGGCGGAAATAGAGTTTTTAACAATGGTACCTAAAAATATTGAAGATGTAAAAAATGATCTTAGTCAAACGGTACTAAAGAGTATGCCGACGATGTTAAGTAGATGTATAGATATCTTAAAAGAGTACGGTATAGAGTTAAAAAGAGAGAATGATATAAGCTTTAAAGAGATCATCAAGCAAGTTGCAAACCCTACAAACATCAGAAATGACAAATAAGAGCAAGGAATTTAGGTGTATTTTATATTTGAGATAGCGTTCTCTTCACACAAAAGTTATATTAAAAACTTGATTAAGAGCTATATAGGGCTATTTGGTATAAAGGCTGAGGTTTTACAATCCGCAGAGAAGATATATATCATCATAGATAAAGAGGAGCCTCAGATAGAGCAGTTTCTTCTAGGTTTAGAGACTTTTTTGCCGGCTTCGCTATATATGGGAAAGAGTAGGCACTACTTTAGCGATGATAAACCCGATTTTCAAGAGATAGAAGAGATAAATTTACCGCTTAATATCTCTCTTTGTCCAAATTGCCAAAAAGAGCTCTTTGATATAAACTCAAATAGATACTACTATCCCTTTACCTCTTGCAATAACTGCGGCGGGCAGTTACCCTTTTTGCAAAATTACCCGTTTGAGAGAAAAAATAGCTCATTTAAGTTTTTAACCCCCTGTTCAAGTTGCCAAAAGGAGCTGAAAGAAAATCCTTTTAGAGTCGGCTATCCTCTAATCTCCTGCTTGGAGTGCGGAATCAATTTAAAGATAAGAGATCATAAATCCACAAGATATGCCAATGACAAAGGAAGTTATAAACAGCTTTTTGAGGTTGCGGCGAAAGCGATTTATAAAGGGAAAACCGTTTTAGTAAAGAGTCTCAACGGATATAGAAAGTTTTTTATCCCAAAAGAGGGGGATGAGGTAGAAAGGAGCATTACACTCTTTTGTAACGCAAGAGCGCTAAACTCAAAGCTGATGTTGATCAATCAAGAGTTCAACGCTCTTTTGAGTATCGAGCGCCCTATCTTAAGAGTCTCTACAAAGTCAGATGATATGAAAGCACTTTTTGGCAGTAGTACCTATGTCAAATATCCCGATGACGCTATCACTATGCTTCTATCTAAGGAGCTTGTCGATTTAGGATTGGATTTTATAGCTTTTATAGAGTGCAACGAGGATGAGGATGCTGATTATCTTGTAGATTTTGATTTACCTATCGAAGTACAAAAAGATATAAAACTATTTATCAATCAAGATACAAAGCTCTTTATAAATGGAGAAAGGGTTGTTTTTCCTTTGGTTGTGGATAATCCCAAAAGAGTAACGGCAGTTGCAAATAAATTAGCGGCTTTTACGCTTGATGATAAAACGGTTGTAGATTTGCTCTCTCGTTTCAAAAGTATTGAGACAAAAGAGCTTAGAGTCTTAGAGGGTGAATCGGTAGAGATAGATATAAAAGCTAAAAAGAGATCTCTCTTTAGGCAACGAGAAGCCTCCATGATATCAGTACTAAAGGAATATGATCTTTTAAAAGAGAAAGCTCTCAGTATCCACTTTGATAGCAACCTCTATTTTCTATACTATAACGGCTTTCATGTAGTAGATATCTTAAAGCCGATAGCGTTTAACGGTGATGATTTTTGGGATAAGATCAAAAGTTTGCGTGAAGGTTCGGATAGACTGGTACTAAATTTTAAAGAGAGGTATCCAAAACTCTACGAGGAGTTAGAAGATATAGAGCGTAATATGGATATTTTTGATATCGCATCGAAGATAATGGGATTAAAAACAGAGGGGATAGAAGCTATCTCTAAAGAGGCATTAAACTTTTACGGTAAGGGCGGTATCCTCATAGATACGAAGATAAGAGATAAGCGCTTTGATAGTTATGCATTTTTAGCAAGTATCATCAGTTATAAGTTAGCGGGTGTGGAGTCATCGATGTTATCTTATAGTATTTATGAGTCTTTTGGTGACTATATAGGTGAGATCATCCCACAGTTAATCCGGAAATTTAAATGCACTACAGTGGTACTAAGCGGGGAGAGCTTTGCCAATCAAGCTCTATATGCAAGAGTTCAAAAAAATATAGGAATATACAAGCCGATTATGAATAAAAATATACCGATAGGTAGAGAAAACGGTGTAGTCGATGCATTGTATCTCTAATGCAAACATATAAAATTTTGATAAAGGGTGTGGTACAGGGAGTCGGCTTTAGACCCTTTGTCTATCAAACCGCTACAAAATATACTCTTTTTGGTGAAGTATCTAATAACTCGCAAGGGGTTGAGATTACTTTAAATGCCGATAAAGATATATTAGAGCTCTTTCTAAGTGAGTTAAAGCAGAAAGCCCCGGCTCTATCACAGATCGACTCTATCAAAGTAGAAGAGGTAGAGGATAGAGCGTTTAGTGATTTTAAGATAGTAGAGACCAAAGAGAGTAGTACCAAGAGTGCCCTTCTGCCTCCGGATATCTCTATCTGTGAAGAGTGCGAGAGAGAGCTTTTTGATGAAAACAGTCGCCGCTATCTGTACCCTTTTATCACCTGTACAAATTGTGGAGTTAGATACTCTATCATAGAAAAACTCCCTTATGATAGAGAAAATACATCGATGAAATTTTTTAAGATGTGTAAAAAGTGCGAAGAGGAGTATCATAATCCGCTTGATAGAAGGTATCATGCTCAACCGATTGGGTGTTGGGAGTGCGGACCAACTTTAGAATTAAGAGTGCAGAGTGAAGAGTTAAGAGTGAGTGGGGTGGAGGCTATTGATAGGGCGGTGGAGCTTTTAAGAGAGGGGACTATTTTAGCTATCAAAGGGGTCGGCGGCTTTCATTTGGTTTGTGATGCTACAAATGCCGATGCAGTTAAAAAACTTAGAGAGCGAAAGAGGCGTCCATCTAAACCTTTTGCGGTAATGGTACAAGATATAAGAGTGGCTAGAGAGCTTGCATATGTAGGAGAGTTAGAAGAGAAGCTTTTAAGTAGTAAAGAGCGCCCGATAGTAGTGTGCAAAAGTAAAAATAGTAGCAAAATCGCATCTGATTTAATCGCACCGAATATCTCTAAAATCGGACTCTTTTTGCCCTATACTCCGCTTCATCTACTGATATTGAAAAAACTAAATCGACCGATAGTTGCAACAAGTGCAAATATAAGTGATGAGCCTATATGTACAAATATTGAGAGTTTAAAATGTTTGAAAGATGTTTATGATGGGATTTTAAATCACAATCGTGAAATTGTAAACGGTTGTGATGACTCTGTCATAACGGTTGTAAAAGATAGGATTATCACTTTAAGAAGAGCAAGAGGCTATACCCCGTTAAGTATTAAACTCCCTTTTTCATTGGATAAACATACGCTTGCTATGGGTGCAAATCAAAAAAGTACGGTAGCGATAGCTTTTGAAAATGAAGCGATTCTTTCACCGCATATCGGGGATTTAAATAGTGTCGCTTCGATAGAGTATTATCAAAAGAGTATCAAAACCCTTTTGAGAATTTACGACTTCAAACCTGCCGTTATTGCTCATGATTTGCATCCGGGTTATGAGAGTACCAACATTGCAAAAGAGTTTAAACATTCCATCATCATAGACCCTGCGCGACAAGAGACAGCCAGTAAGTTTGACCCATATCCCGAATTTAAATCCAAAGTGCAATTTATCCATCTAAAAAATCATACCTAATTTATCCTATGCAG